>NZ_JBFBHW010000024.1:0-135958 GCF_040685395.1 Kitasatospora sp. NPDC088779
CACTTCCCCCCCCCCCCCACCTCCCTTCCCCCGCGCCCGTTTCCCGGGTCCCCGCGCCCGGCCCCCCGGGGCCGCCCCCCGGGGCCCGGGGGGCCCGCCACGGGGAGCCGGTCAGTGCCGGTGTGGCGCGCGCGAGTTCAGCGACTCCTCCAGGCTGGTGGTGAACTCGCTCTGCACCCCGGCCAGTCGATCGTGGCTGCGGAAGCGGTCGAGCGCCGAACGCAGCCGGTCCAGGGCCTCCAGTTCACGGCCCCGGCTCAGCAGGTAGGCGGCGTGCGACTGTTCGGCGATGGCCTGGAGGTAGAGCAGGCCCGCTTCCTCGCAGCCGGCCAGCAGCCGGTGCCAGGCCAGGTCGACGGTCTCGCTGCGCCCGTGCGGGGGCAGGGTGTGCGCCTCGGTCAGCATCGACCACAGGTGGATCGAGGTGACCGGGCGGGCGGGCAGCAGCTCCCTGGCCTCCCGGGCCTGCCGCAGCGCGCCCTGCCGGTCCCCGGCCAGCAGGCTCACCCAGCTGTGGTGGACCAGGGCGACGGCCAGCGGCCGGGGGTCGCCGGACTCCACGGCCAGCGCGGCCGAGCCGGACGCCAGCCGGGCGGCCTCGGTCGCGCTGCCCAGGATCGCGGTGATCAGCGACTGGGTGGCGAGCGCGCGGGCGTACGCGGCGCGGCCCGCGGGCCCGGTCGCGGCCTCGCCGGCGGCCACCGCCCGGCGCGCGGCCTCGGCCGCCTCCTGGCGGCGTTCCAGCCCGAGCAGCGCGTTCGCCCGGGCGCCGTGCAACTGGGCGGCGGCCAGCTCGTCGCCGCACCGCTCGGCCTCCCGGACGCCCGCGCGCAGGCAGCCCAGCCAGTCGGTGAACCGGCTGGAGCCGTAGTACAGCGGGCCGGCGGCCTGGGCCAGCCGCCAGACCCGGTCCGGGTCGTCGGCGGTGCCGGTGATCAGCGCGCGGATCGCGGGCTCCTCGGCCTGGAACCAGTCCAGTGCGGCGCGGATGCCGTCGGCCGGCGGCAGGGCCCGCGGGGGGTGGACGAGCGTGTCGAAACCGTCCTGGCCCGGCTCGATGAACTCGCCGCCCTGCCGCAGCGCCGCCTGGTAGTAGTCCAGCAGCCGCTCCCGGGCGAGGCGTCGGCGCGGCTCGGGCTGCTCGGCGAGCAGCCCGGCGCTGAACAGCCGGACCAGCTCGGCGCGGCCGTAGCGCCCGGGCGCCGCACCGGTGAGCAGGTGGTGGGCGGCGAGTTCGCCGAGCGACCGGCGGGCGGTGGCCGGGTCGGCGCCGAGCACGGCCGCACTGGTCAGGGTGTCCACCTCCCGGCCCGGGTGGGCGGCCAGGAGGGTGAGCAGTTCGGCGGCGCCGGGGGAGAGGCGGCGGTACGTCAGGAGGAGCTCGGTGGTGACGCCGGTCGCGCCGTCGGCGTCCAGGACGGGCAGTCTGGTCTGCTCGTCGGCGAGTTCGGCGACCAGTTCGGCGATCGTCCAGTCCGGGCGGGTGGCCAGCCGGGCCGCGGCGATCCGCAGCGCCAGCGGCAGGTGGTCGCAGAGCCCGGCCAGTTCGGTGGCGGCGGCCGGTTCGGCCCGCAGCCGGTCGGGGCCGAGCGCGCGCTCCAGCAGCCGCAGGGAGTCGTCCTGGGGCAGCGGGGGCAGGCGCAGCAGGGCCGCACCGTCGGCGGCCACCAGCCCCTCCAGCGAGCCGCGGCTGGTCACCACGGCGGCGCAGCCGGGCCCCTGCGGCAGCAGGTCGGCGACCTGGTCGGCATCGGCGGCGTCGTCCAGGACCACCAGCAGGCGCCGCCCCCTGGTCCGGTCGCGGTAGAGCGCGGCCCGGTCGTCCCGGTCCTCGGGGACGGCGCCCTCGGAGACCCCGAGGGCCCGCAGGAAGCCGCCGAGGGCGGCTTCCGGGTCGGCCGGGCCGGCCGGGTCGAGGCCCCGCAGGTCGGCGAACAGCTGCCCGTCCGGGAAGTGCGGGGCGCGGCGGTGCGCCCAGGCGGTGACCAGCGCGCTCTTGCCGGCCCCGGCCGGTCCGACCACCACGGCCAGGCCGTCACCGGCGCGGTCCGGGCCGCACTCGCCGTCCAGCCAGCAGCCCTCGCTGTCCCGGCCGACGAAGTCGACCGGGCGGCGCGGGAGTTGACGGGGAACCCGCGGCGCGGCCGGAGGGGCCGCCGAGCGGGCCGGGGCCGGCTGCTCGGCCCGGCCCCCGGACAGCACCTCGGCGAGCGCCGCCTGGAGCGCCGGGCCGGGCCGGATCCCCAGCTCGCGGTCCAGCCGCACCCGGGCCTGGTGGTAGGCGGACAGCGCGTCCGCCGGCCGCCCGGCCTGGTGCAGACAGCGCATCAGCAGCGCCACCAGCTCCTCGCGCAGCCCGTCGGTCCGCACGTGCTGCTCCAGGGCCGGCACCGCCGCCACCCCGCTGCCCTGGCGCAGCCGCAGCCCGGCCCAGCTGAGCACGGCGGCGGTGCGGGCCTGCTCCAGCTGGTCGACCACGGCCGCGCGCGCGGCGGTGTCGGGCAGGTCGGCCAGGGCCTCGCCGCGCCACAGCCGCAACGCCTGCTCCAGCAGCGCGATCGCCTGCGCGTCCGCCGTGCCGCAGCCGAGTCCGGCCTGTTCGGCGGCCCGGTCGGTCAGCGCCTCGAAGCGCAGCGCGTCCACCTCCTCGGCCGGACCGGCCAGCAGGTAGCCGGACGAACGGGTGTGCAGCACGAACGGGGTGTCGGCGATCGCCTTGCGCAGCGCCGCCACGTGCCCCTGTAGGGCGGCCCGGGCGCTGGCCGGCGGCCGCTCGCCCCACAGCAGCTCGCAGAAGCCGTCCACCCCGACCACCCGGCCCAGCCGCAACGCGAGCAGCGCCAGGATCGCCCTGCGCTGCGCCCCCGGCAGCGAGGCGAAGCCGTCCGCCCCGGCCCGCAGCTCCACCGGGCCGAGGAGCCGAATCCGCACCAGTACCCCCACTTCACCCACGACGGGCAGGGCGTCCCCCCGCCCCATTGACGTCCGGGGCGTGCCCCGGGGTGGAGCAGTGTAGTGCCCTGAAGTGTCCTGTTCGCGCCAGATCGCCCACTCCCCGGGCGCCACCGGGTGGCGGCGCCCGGCGGAACGGACGTCGATGCCGGGCCCTGTGGATCTTGCCGGGTCCGGGTCCGACCCGACAAGATCCACCAGATCCGAGCAGACCCCATCCGGCCGCGTGCACGTGACCGGACCAGGCCTATCCTCTGACGACGCCGGGAAGACGCCGGAGGTTGTCGTCGGCGGCGGATCCGATCGGCGACAGGGGAGGAGAGGGCCGCATGCACATCGACCTGCTCGGGCCGGTCGCCGTACGACGGGACGACGGGACGACGGTCACACCCTCGGCCCCCAAACGCCGGGCGCTGCTGAGCACCCTCGCCATCCGGCTCAACCAGACCGTCGGCACCGACGAGCTGATCGAGCTGGTCTGGGACGGCGACGCGCCCCCCACCGCCCGCGCCGCGCTCCAGGGGCACGTCGCGGCCCTGCGCCAACTGCTCGACTGCCCCGGGCTCACCCTGGGCACCCGTGGCGCCGGCTACCTGCTGGCCGGCGACCCCGACCGGGTGGACCTGCTGCACTTCCGCGGGCTCTGCGACCGGGCGGGCGTGCTGCGGCCCGCCCCGGCCGCGCCCGCCGGGAGCACCGAGCCCGAGCCGCACGATCCGGCCGTGCCCCTGCTGCGCGCCGCCCTGGACCTGTTCCGCGGCCCGGCCCTCGTCGACTGCGGGTCCGTCCTGCTGCGCGAGCGCACCCTGCCGCACGTCACCGACCTGCGGCTGCGCGCCCTGGACCGGCTCGCCGAGGGCCTGCTCGGGGCCGGCCGCGGCGGCGAGCTGGCCGGCGAGCTGGCCGAGGCGGCGGTCGCCCACCCGACCCGGCAGACGCTGGTCGCGCGGCTGGTCCGCTGCCTCGACCAGGCCGGCCGCCGGGACGAGGCGGCGGCCTGGTACGACCGGGCGGTGGCCCGGCTCTCCGGCCCGCCCGGTCCGGAGCTGCGCCACGCCGGTGAACGGTCGGCGGACGGCCCCGAGCGGGACGCGCCGCCCAGACCCGCCCGGCTTCCGAGGCGTGGTGCGCCGGACCGCAGGTTCACCGGCCGGTCGGCCGAATTCGCCCGGCTCGACGAGGCCCTGGCCGCCGCCGTCCGGTCCGGCCACCCGATCCTGGTCACCGGACCGGCCGGGGTCGGCAAGACCAGCCTGGTCCAGCACTGGGTGCAGCGGTCCACCGGGCACTTCCCCGACGGAGTCCTGCACGCCGAGCTGGGCGGCTTCGACCCGGCCGGGCCCCGCGAACCCGCCGACGTGCTGGCCGGGTTCCTGCTCGCCCTCGGCGAGCCGGCGGGCGCCCTGCCCGCCTCGCCCGAGGAGCGGGAGCAGCGCTACCGGGAACTGCTGGCCGGCCGCCGGCTGCTGATCGTGCTGGACGACGCGCGCTCGTACGAGCAGCTCGCCCCGCTGCTGCCCGACCCGCCCCCGCCGGGGGACGGCCCGGACGGGAACGGGGCCGGGGACGGGGACGCAGGCACCCGCGGCACCCCCGTCGTCGTCGTCACCAGCCGCAGCCGGCTGCGCGACCTGCTGGTCCGCGACGGCGGCATCCCGCTCCCGCTGGGCGTGCTCGGCGCCGAGGACGCGGCCGAACTGCTCGCCCGGACCCTCGGCCCGGCCCGGGTCGCCGCCGAACCGCAGGCGGCCGCCGACCTCGCCGCGGCCTGCGACCACCTGCCGCTCGCCCTGCGGCTGGCCGCCGCCCGGCTGGCCGCCCGCCCCGGCTGGACCCTGGGCGACCTGGCCGCGGAACTCGCCGACGAGCAGACCGGCCTCGCCACCCTGGCCGGCACCGACCGCGGCCCGATCGGTGTCACCACCGCCCTGGACCACACCTACCGGACTCTGCCGCCCGCCCCCGCCCGGCTGTTCACCCTGCTCGGCCTGCACCCCGGCGCGGTGATCGACACCGCCACCGCCGCCGCGCTCGCCGATCTGCCGCCCGCCGCCACCCGCACCCTGCTGACCCGCCTCGACGCCGTCCACCTGCTGGAGGAGACCACGCCCGGCCGCTACGCCCGGCGCGAGCTGGTCCGGCGCTACGCGGCCGGGCAGGCCGCCGAACTCACCTGCGACGACCGGTTCGTCGCCCTCGACCGGCTGATCGCCCACTACCTCGCGGTCACCGCGGCCTGGACCACCGGCGGCTGCACCACCGCCGCCTGGACGCCCGAGGGCGGCGGCGCGGCCCCGGCGGAGGCGGCCGCCTGGTTCCGCCGGGAGGAGAGCGCCCTGCGCGCGGTGGTGGTCTGCGCCGAGCAGTTCGGCCGGACCGCCGAATCCTGGCAACTCGCCCACCGGATAGGCCTGCTGTACGAGACCACCGGCCACGACCGGACGCACTGGCGCGCCGTCACCGAGGCCGGCCTGCGCGCCGCCCACAGCTGCGCGGACCAGGCGGCCGTCGCCCGGCTGGCCACCGACCTCGCCGTCCTGCACGTCGACCGCGCCGCCCATCGCACCGCCGTCCAGCAACTGGAACGGGCCGTGGCCGCCGCAGACCGGGCCGGCGACCAACTGCTGCGCCACCAATGCCGTGCCCGGGTGGCCGGTGCGCTGCTGCGGGCCGGCCGCTACGACCAGGCCCTGCCGCTGATGACCGACCTGGTGAGCGCAGCCCGCACCCCGGCCGTCGGCGGCCTGCTCGTCCGCGCGCTCACCGACCTCGCCGACGCGCTGGTCCTGGCCGGCTCCCCCGGCCCGGCCCTGGTCCACGCCGACGAGGCCGTCCGGGTCGCCACCACCCGCTCCGGCGCCGAGGCCGTCCTCGCCACCCAGAGCCGGGCCCGCGCCCTGCACGCGCTCGGCCGCCGCGACGCCGCCCTGTCCACGGCCCGACTCGCCGTCGCCCTGGGCCGCACGGTCGGCGACACCGGACTGGAGTCCCGCACCCACGGCCTGCTGGCTGACCTGCTGTGCGAACTGGGCCGCACCACCGAGAGCGCCGTCGCCAGACGGCAGGCGGCCCGGGCCCTGGCGGCGGGGGAGCGCTGACGGTGCGCCGCCCCGCCGCCGCAGCAGCAGCCCTGCCCCGCTCGTCCCGCTCGTCCCGCTCGTCCTGCCCATCCTGCCCGTCCCGCCCATCCCGCCCATCCCGCTCGTCCCGTCCGATCGGCACAACCACAGGCGGAACTATGGGCAGAACCAGCACGCGCGGCCGTCCCACCAGCAGGTGGGACGCCGCGGCCCGCACCGGGGTGCCCGGCGCCTGAGCTGGGCGCTCGATGCTGGGAAAGGGCTGGGTGCGAGGCATACTTCTGCCCGGGCATACTTCTGCCTGGGACGGTCGATCAGGCACAACGCCTGGCAGAAGTAACGGCGCTAGCAGGGGCGGGACATGACGGCTGTGAGCGGCACGGGAGCGGGCACGGAGTCCGAGGGGGCCGGCGACTTCGGCCGCCTGCTGGCCGGGCACCGGGTGGCGGCGGGCCTGACCCAGGAGGAGCTCGCCGCGGCGGCCGGCGTCAGTCTGCGCGCCGTCGGTGACATGGAGCGAGGCCGCACCCGCGGGCCGCAGCGGCGCACCGTCCGGGCCCTGGCCGAGACGCTGGGCCTGGACGCCCCGCAAACCGCCGCGCTGGACCGCGCCGCTCAGTGCGGCCGCCCCCGGGGGACCAGGCCGGTGCCGGCCGCCGCCCCCACCCGCGGGCCGGCCGCCCCCGCCCCGGCCCCCGCCGGACCGGCCGAGACCGGGGACGCCGTGCCCCCCGTCCCGCTCGTGCCGGGCGCCCTCGCGCTGCCCCGCGACATCGCCGACTTCACCGCCCGCGAGAACGCCCTCGCCCTGCTGGCCGAGCTGGCCGAGGACGACCGACCCGCCCACCCCCGGGTGGTGCTGATCAGCGGTCAGCCCGGCCTGGGCAAGACCGCCTTCGCCCTGCACGCCGCCCACACCCTGGCCCCCTCCTTCCCCGACGGGCAGCTCTCGCTCGACCTCGGCGGCATGGCCGCCACCCCGCTCTCCGCCCGCGACGCGCTCGGCCAGGTGCTGCGCGCCCTGGGCGTCGCCGACAACGCGGTGCCCGCCGGGACGGAGGAGCGGGCCGGCCTCTACCGGGCCCTGGTGCGCGAGCGCCGGCTCGTCCTGGTCCTGGACAACGCCGCCGACGAGAGCCAGGTGCGCCCGCTGCTGCCCGGCTCCGGGCCCGCCGTGACCCTGGTGACCAGCCGCAACACCCTGCCCGGACTGGAGTCGGTGCTCCGCCTGCGGCTGGACGCCCTGGCCCCGGGCGAGGCCGCCGACCTGCTGGCCCGGATCGCCGGCCGCGAGCGGATCGACGCGGCGCCCGACGCCACCGCCGAACTGGCCCGGCTCTGCGGCTACCTGCCGCTCGCGCTGCGCATCGCCGGGCAGCGGCTGGTGGCCCGCCCGCAGCAGCCGGTCAGTCATCTGGTGCGCCAACTGGCCGCCGAGGAGCACCGGTTGGACCTGCTGGAGACCGGGGACCTGGCCGTCCGTCCGGCCTTCGCGCTGTCCTACCGGCGGCTGCCGGCCGAATCCCAGCTGGTGCTGCGCCGGTCGGCACTGACCGCCGGGCACGACTTCACCGCCGCCGTCGCCGCCGCCTACGCGGGCCTGCCGGTCGGCCGGACCGAACTCGTCCTGGAGCAGCTGATCGACGCCGGGCTGGTGCAACTCGCCACCCCGGAGCGCTATCGGCTGCACGACCTGGTCCGGCTCTACGCGGGCGAGCGGCTCGGCGCCGACGAGGGCCCCGAGGCGGTGGCGCGGGCCCGGGCAGGGGCTGGTGACTGGCTGCTGAACCGGGCCGCCGAGTACGGCCTTCGGTTCGACCCGGACCACGCGACGGCGGACCCCGACACCGATCCCGACGCCGACGCGGACCGGACCGGCCCCCCGGTGCCGCTCACCGAGGCGGCGCGCTGGCTGGAGGAGGAGCACCCGGAGTGGCTGGCCGCCCTCCACCAGGCCTTCGCCGCCGGCCGGCACCGGGAGGTGATCGACACCGCCGAGGCCATGCACTGGTTCTCCGACCGGCTGCTGAGCTGGGACATCTGGGCCGAGGTCTTCCAACTGTCGGTCGACGCGGCCCGCGCCTGCGGCGACCAGCTGGCCGAGGCCGTCCACGTCAACTACCTGGCGTGGACGTACGTCACCTGCCTGCACCGCTACCAGCGCGGCATCGACCTGGCCAACGAGGGGCTGGAACTGGCTCGCCGGATCGGCGCCCGCGAGCAGGAGGGCTGGGCGCTGACCTACCTCGCGGCAGGCCTTCGGCACCTGCACCGGCACCGGGAGGCCATCGACGCCTACCACCGGGCCGCGGACACCTTCGCCGCCGTCAACAGCCGCTCCGGCTGGATCGGCCGGCTGGTCACGCTGCGCGGCGCGGCCAACTGCCTGCGCGACTCGGGCCGGGCCGAGGAGGCGGTGGAGTCCCGCCGGCGCGCGCTGGCCGGCGCGTTGGAGCTGGTGGAGCGCTGGTCCTCGCCGCTGATGCACCTGGCGGCGGCCATGACGGCACACGAACTCGGCCTGGACCGCGCCGCGCTGGGGCGCTGGCCGGCGGCCGAGAAGGCCTACCGGCAGGCCCTGACCCACTACGAGGAGATCGGCCGGCCGGACAGCATGACCAAGACCCTCACCGAGCTCGGCACCGCCCTGATCGAGCAGGGCCGCGCCGAGGAGGCCCGCGAACTCCTCACCGAGGCGCTCACCGACCTCAGCGCGGACGGCCCCCGGCAGGGGCGGCGCCGGACGGGGTGAGGCGGGAAGCCCGGTGGCGGGCGAAACGCGCACGCCCGCACGGCGGGTGGGCCGTGCGGGCGCGTGAGCGGCGGACTGTGCGGGACGGTCAGATCCGGGTGTCCTCGACCACCGGCAGCGTGTGGTTCTCGGCGAAGGCGCTCGGGGCGAACGAGGTCCGCGGCGCGACGGTCGGCTTCTTGCCGCAGAAGGCCGGCTCCAGCGCGTTCATCAGGCCCTGCGTCACGGAGCCGTTGTTGGAGGCGTTGGCGAACACGACGACGGAGCGCTTGCCGTCCGGGGTGGCGAACGACTGGGTCTGGAAGCCCTGGACGATGCCGCCGTGGCCGTACACGTCACCGCAGGACAGCGAGATGCGGCGCAGCCCGAGGCCGTAGCTGATCTTGGCGGTGGGGGTGGCCAGGGCGGCCGTCATCTGCTTCAGCGAGTCGTCCGAGACCAGCCCGCCGGAGCTGCCCGCCATCAGCGCGGTGAGGAAGTGGTCGAGGTCCGCGGCGTCGGAGATGACCGCGCCGGCCGTCCACACCCAGGAGCCGGTCTGCGCGGTGGAGTCCAGCAGCGGCTTGGTGCGGTCGTCGTTGGTGAGGTAACCGGTGACGTGCGCGCCCTGGATGTCCTGGTCGGGCACGACGAAGGAGGTCTTGCTCAGGCCCAGCGGCTCGATGATCCGCTCGCGCAGGACGTCCTCGTAGGGGCGGCCGGTGAGGTGCTCGACCGCGAGGCCCATCAGGACGAAGTCGGTGTTGGAGTAGGAGTACCGGCTCCCGGGCGTGTACTGCTGGCCGTGCTTGACGGACATCGCCACCAGGTCGCGCGGCGCGTACACGTTGGTGCGGATGCGCGCCTCGAAGGCGCTGGTGGTCTCCTCACCGGCCTGCTCCAGCAGGTCGTTGGTGTGGTCGTAGATCCCGGCGCGGTGCTCCATGACCTGGCGGCCCGTCATGGTCCAGGTGTCCGGCAGGGTGCCGGCCGGCAGGTAGTCGCGCAGCGGCTTGTCGAGGTCGATCAGGCCCTGCTCCGCCAGCTGCATCACGAGAACGGCGTTGAACATCTTGCTGTTGCTGCCGACCCGGAACCTCCACGAGGAGTTCATCGGGGTGCCGTCCAGATCGGCCTTGCCGACGGCCAGCGACCGGGTGGACTCGGCGTCGCCGTGGTCGCGGATCACCGCGAAGGCGCCCGGGGCGCCCGCGTCGGTGGTCGACTGGAGGGCGGCGCGCACCGCGGCCGTGTCCGGGGTGGGCGCCCCGGTGGTGCCCTGGTCGGCGGCCACGGCGTGCGCGGCTCCGGTCGCCAGCAGGACGACACCCGCGGCCGCCACCGCGAGCGGACGCAGAAGGCTGATCTTCGCCATGATCCTCTGTTCTCTCACTCGGCTGACGCGGCGTCCGGCCACGTCCTCGAAGATCCACTATCACCGGAGGGGCCTGCGGCTGGCAAAGTGAACCCGATCGGCCGCACCATCCGTTTCCCGACCCGGGGTCAAGGTTTTACCTGCTGTCGTCTACCCGCGTCGACCGATCCACCCGATGCTGTTCGGGCGCCTCGCGCGTGCTCCCGCACCTTCGCCCAGGCCTTCCCCCTCATCGATCGTGGAGTTCCGCATGCCCCTGGCCACCTCCGCGCGCCGGGCCGGCGCGCTGCTGCTCGCCGCCGCCGGCCTGATACCGCTGTCCGGCACCGCCCAGGCCGCCACCGCCGCCACCGCCGCCACGTACACGCCGATCGTGTTCCCGGACCGGGACCACGGCGTCGTCTACGACCTCATCAACTCGGCCACCCGCTCGGTCGACGTGACCATGTACGAGCTGCGCGACACCACCGCCGTCAACGCCCTGATCGGCCGCCAGCGGGCCGGCCTCACCGTCCGGGTGATCCTCGACGGCCGGCACACCTCGGTCAACGGCGCCGCCTACTCGGCCCTGCGGGCCGCCGGCGTCGGGGTGACGTACTCCTCCTCCGCGTTCGTCTACACCCACCAGAAGACCGTCACCGTGGACGGCGCCAAGTCCCTGATCCTGACCGGGAACCTGGACTCCACCTACTACTCCAGCAGCCGCGACTACGGCGTCGTCGACACCGACGCCAACGACGTCGCCGCGATCGAGCAGGTCTTCGCCGCCGACTACGCCCAGACCTCGATCACCCCCTCCGACGGCGACAACCTGGTCTGGTCGCCCACCGACTCGCAGGCCCGCCTGCTGGACCTGATCAACGGCGCGCAGCACACGCTGGACCTGGAGCAGCTGGAGTTCGGCGACCAGGCCCTGGTGGACGCGGTCGCCGCGGCCGCCGGCCGGGGCGTCACCGTGCGGGTGGTGGGCATGAACCCCTCGTCCTACAGCAGCTACTTCGACCAGGTGGTCACGGCCGGCGGCCAGGTGGTCACCTACTCCTCGACCACGGGCCTGTACATCCACGCCAAGGCGATCGTCGCCGACTACGGCACGCCCTCGGCCAAGGTGTTCGCCGGTTCGGAGAACTTCTCCGACAACTCGCTGAACAACAACCGCGAGCTGGGCCTGATCACCACCGACCCCGGCGTGCTGACCACCGTCGAGTCCACCGTCGCCCGCGACTTCGCCAACGGCACGCCGTACTAGAACGGTTCGTCGCGCGGGCCTGATCGAGCGTCCGCGCCCGGGCCGCTCCCTACCCGAGGAATTGTCATGACTTCGTCCACCAAGCCCGGCTCCCGTCGCACCGCCACCGCCCTCGGCTCGGTGGCAGCCCTGGTCGCGGCCTCCGCCGGCCTCTGGGCCGCCACCGCCTCCACCGCGCAGGCCGCCGCCCTGCCCGCGCCCGACCACATCGTCGTCGTGGTGATGGAGAACCACGCCTACAGCCAGGTCGTCGGCAGCAGCAGCGCCCCCTACCTCAACTCCCTGGCCACCGGCGGCGCCAACCTCACCCAGTCGTTCGGCATCACCCACCCCAGCCAGCCGAACTACTACGCCCTGTTCTCCGGCTCCACCCAGGGCGTCACCGACGACAGCTGCGTCTCCGTCGGCGCCCTCCAGGGCCCCAACCTGGCCTCCGAGGTCACCGCCGCCGGCAGGACCTGGGCCAGTTACAACGAGACCCTGCCCGCGCAGGGCAGCACCGCGTGCAGCAGCGGCAAGTACGCGCAGAAGCACAACCCCTGGTTCGGCTTCGGCAACGTCCCGCTGAACTCGGCCAGGACCTTCGCCCAGTTCCCGACCGACTACACCACCCTGCCGAACGTCTCCTTCGTCGTGCCGAACCTCTGCAGCGACATGCACGACTGCTCGGTCGGCACCGGCGACACCTGGATCAAGAACAACCTCGGCGCCTACGCCACCTGGGCCAAGAGCCACAACAGCCTGCTCGTGGTCACCTTCGACGAGGACAACCGGCTCGCGGGCAACCGCATCCCGACCGTCTTCTACGGCGCCCACGTCACACCCGGCAGCACCTCCGCCGCGACCTACAACCACTACAACGTGCTGCGGACCCTGGAGGACCTCGCCGGCGCCACCACCCACGCGGGCAACGCGGCCAACGCCGGTGACATCACCGGCATCTGGAACTAGGTCCTGGCCCGCCGCTCGGACGATCCACCAGGAGTCGCCCCCGGACCACCGGCCGCCCCGCGCCCGCCGCGCGGGGCGGCTGCCGCGTCGGAGGTCGACAGCGGCGTGGGGGGCGGCGAGGATGGGGGCGTGCGATTCGATGCGGTGCCGATGCCGGAGCGGGTGGGGGAGCGGCCCCGGGACGTCCGGGGCTATCCGGTGCCGGCGATCACGCCGTGGCGGGGCGGCGAGCCGCAGTTCGCGTTGACCGACCACGAGCGCAGCGCGAACTGCGCGCTGGAGCGCCTCTGTTCGGTGTGCGGGGGGTTCATGGCCCGGGGCCCCGTGTGGCGCGTGGTCGGAGCGGCGGAGAGCGCGGCGATCGCGGCCGCGATCGCCGAGGGGCGGCCGTACCGCAACCTCGCGCCGACGATGGAGGGGCCCGGCCACCGGGCCTGCATGCTCTACGCGGCGATGGTGTGCCCGTACCTGGCCCGGCCGAACGCCCGGCGCCGGGCGACGGCGCCCGGCGGCGTGGACGAGCTGACGGCGGCCGCCGTCCGCGGGGCGGTGCGGGGCGGCACGGGGGCGGTGGTCGGGTTCGGCGACTACGAGTTCGCCGTCACCGGGAGCCGGGTGCTGTTCCGCTTCCTGGACCCGGTCGAGTTCCTGCCGCACGAGTCCGCCGACGAGCATGTGCCCGCGCTCCGGGCCGAGTTGGCCTCGCGCGACGGACTTTAGCGGAGGATTTGCGCGGTTCGCCCCGTACCGGCCACGAACCAGTGTCAGACTGAGGCGGACATGACCAGTCCTGGATCGGGGGCGGCCGTCCATCGGCGACGGCTTCAGGGCACCGACATCGAGGAGTACGTTTCTTGACCACTCACCTCAGGCACGGCACCGGTGCGCGGAAGGTGCTGGCGCTGCTGGCGGCACTGTGCGGGATCGTCGGCCTCACCGCGCTCGGTACGACCCCTGCGGCGGCGGCCGATTCGCGTCACGCGATCTACGCCATCGCGCACCGGGTCGACACCCTGGACGGGGTGGACGCCGCGCTCGGCCACGGCGCCAACGCCATCGAGATCGACGTCTGCGCCTGGTGGAACCCGAACGAATGGCGTGCCTACCACGACTGTTCCTCGGCCGGTGAGAACCGCCTGGGCCCCAGCTTCGACAGCATGATCGACCGCATCCTCTCCAACGCCAACGCCGGACGCCGGCTGTCGCTGGTCTGGCTGGACATCAAGGACCCGAACTACTGCGGGGAGCAGCCCAACCGCACGTGCAGCGTCGCCGGACTGCGCGACAAGGCGCAGCGGCTGACGGCAGCCGGGATCCAGGTCCTCTACGGCTTCTTCGAGTACCACGGCGGCAACACCCCGGACGTCGGCGGCAGGGGTTGGCAGAGCCTGGAAGGCAGGCTCGGCCCGCTGGAGGGCATCACGTCCACCGGTACCCGCGACCAGGTCCAGGGCGCCTTCAACCGGTCCGGTTCCGGATTCCCGGCCGGTCACCGGGCGATGGACTACGGCGACTCCGACATCACCAAGGGCTTCGGCAACTGTACGGAGGCCACCTACAACACGTGTGCGGAGCTGAAGAAGGGGGCCGGGGACCGCGCCGCCGGGCGGCTCGCGGCCACGCTGTCCTGGACGACCACCTACAACGACCCGTGGTACGTCGACAAGCTGCTCGGCGATGCGGGTGTGGACGGCATCATCGCGGGCTACGGCGCCTTCACCGGCGTGCGCGAGTACGACAACAGCTGGCAGTGCGCCAATGCCATCAACCTCGTCCGTGACTGGGTGAACCGCCACAGCGGCACCCACCGCATGGCCAACAGCGGCGACCGGCTGTTCCGCTAGGCCTTTCCGCCAGGCCTGTTCCGTGGGGCCCGTCCGCTGGGACCGTCCACTGGGCCTGTTCCGCTGGGCCCTGCCCGGCCGAAGGCACCCGCCGTCCCGCCCGCCGCCCGTGCGGCGGGCGGGACGGCGCCATGGCTAGCGGGTGATGGTCCACTGCTGCTCGGCGGAGCCGTCGCAGGTCCACACCCCGAGCTCCTTGTCGTCCTCGTGGTAGGTCAGGCAGTCCTGGTCGCTGATCCGGATCACGTACCGGTCGCCCGAGACGTTCTTCACCTCCCACTTCTGCTCCGAAGAGCCCTTCCACCCCTTGGTGTTGGCGAAGTAGGTGCCGGTGTTCTCGGTGAGGTCCCGCCCGAGTGCGTTGGTGATCCGGTAGCGGCCGCCGCCCGCGTCGCGGAACGTCCAGGTGCCGCCCGCGTCGCCCGGCTTCCCGGCGATCACCGAGGCGCCCTCGCCGGAGCCGGTGGCAACGGCGCCGAGGTTGTTGACGGTCCGCAGGTGCACGGGTGTGTTGAGCGCGGGCCGGCCGGAGCCGGTGGGGGTGCCGGTGCCGGGCTTGGTGCCGGGCTCGGCCGGCTCACCGGGCTTGCCGGTGTGCGGAGGCCTGGCCGGCGTGGCGGGCACCCCGGGGTCGTACGGCGTGCCGGGGTCCTGTGGCATCGCGGGGACGATCTGGGTGGCCGGCAGCCCGCCCGGCGCGGGAGTGCCCGGGTCCCTCGGCACGCCGGGGAACGCCATCGGGGAGAAGTTCACGACGCCGTCGGTGTGGTTGTAGCGCTGGCCGGCGCTGCCCGTGCCCCTCGGGTACGTCCAGGTGTGCTCGCGGGTGGTCCGGTTGAAGAGGCCGTAGAACCCCCAGTTGCCCCAGCCGCCGTCGAAGCCGTTGGCGAAGCTGCCGCCGCCGGAGAAGACCCAGATCCGGTAGGTCTGGTCCTCGCGCGAGGTCTTGTCGTGGTAGTCGACGTCGTACGTGAAGGCGACGTTCTGGAAGCTCTGTTCGTAGTTGTGGACGTACCAGGGGTCTCCGAAGGCGTTGTCGCCCTTGATGTTGAAGACCATGATGTTGTAGCTGCCGCCGGTCGCCTTGATCAGCATGTCGAGCGTGTCCTGGACGAACTCGCCGCGGGCCCGGTTCTTGACCTCCGAGGTGTGCTGCGCCGCCTGGATGCACCACACCAGGCTGGTCGAGCCGGGAGTCACCGCGTTGGCGGCGTTGCAGTTCTCCTGGGCCGGGTCGTACGAGCCGTCGGCCATCGCGGGCCCCGCCAGGCCGAGGACGGCCACGGCACTCATTCCTGCGGCCAGGGCCGACAGCTTCTTCGTCGAACGCACGTGCTCTCCTTGCGAGTTCTGTGATGGGCGGGACAAAATATGGCATTCCGGTCAGCCGATCAGTGCCATTTTGTCTCGATCCATACGCATCCCTTGCGTAGGCCTGACGCCCGCGGTGCGCCGGCCCGAACCCGTGCGGGCGATTTCTCAAGCCCCTTGTGAAGGACGGATGATCGGGCCGCCCGGGTTCAACGGGCCACGTCCGTCGATCACGCTGCCCGATCCCGGGGGCTCACGGCCGGTAGGCGGGGAGGCCCTTGACGGTGGAGACCTGGGCCGGGGCGGCGGAGCCGTCGGCGGGGAGGGTGCTGACGCCGTCGGGGGTGCGGGCCGCGATGGTCCGGCCGTCGGGGGACCACGCGGGTTCGGTGTAGTCGGTGGCGGCGGCGGGGGTGAGGTCCTTCTCGTCCTTCTGGTCGATCCGGCTGGAGCGGGTGAACAGGTGGTCGTGCCCGTCGACGGAGCGGACGAAGACGACGTGCTCGCCGTCGGGGGAGAGGGCCGGCTGGGAGCCCTGGCCCAGGTCGCGGGTGGCGGGGCGGATGTAGTCGTCGTAGAGGTAGACCTCGTCGGCGGGGGTGTTGGCGTAGATGATCTCGCCGTGCCGGCCGCCGGCGTCGGCCCAGGTGTTGCCGGTCTGCGGCGGCTGCGGCATGTTCGCGTTGCCGTCCAGGGAGGTGTGCGGGGTGAGCACCTCGGGGGTGCCGCCGACGGCCTTGGTGGGGATCTTCTCCAGGCGCAGGACGCCGCCCTTGGCGGCGGCGAAGACGATGGTGTCGAAGCGTTCGGCGGATTCGGGGAGGTCGCTGGGGCCCTGCGCGGCGTGCTGCCAGGTGGGGTGGGACCAGGTCTCGCCGCCGGGGGCCGTGGCGAGGGTGGCCTTCGCGCCGCCGTCGGGGTCGGCGACGACGAGGTCGCCGTTCCCGTCGATGAAGGCCGCCCTCCTGCCGTCGGGGGACCAGGCGAGGTCGCGGACGACGGTGCCGAAGTCGACGGTGGTGCCGTTCATCGCGACGGCCCGGGTGCCGGTGCTGATGGTCAGGTGGTTGGCGGCGCTGGTGCCGTTGACCTCCTTGGCACCCGGCGTGGGGGTACCCGGCGTGGGGGTGCTCGGCGTGGGGGTGCTCGGGTGGGTGGAGCCGCCCGGGGCCGGGGTCCCCGGAGCGGTGGCGCCGGGCGCCGCGCTGCCGGGGGCGGCGGTCGGGTCCGAGCCGGCGTTGTCGGGGCCGCAGGCGGAGAGCAGGACGGCGCCGACGGTGGTCATCACGGCGAGCGCGGCGGTGGTGCCGAATCTGTTGCGCACGGACATTTCCAGGTCCCCCTCGGGTGCTGTTCGCGTTCGAGGAGGAGCATCCCAGGGGGAGTTCAGCGGCCGGTGCGAGCCGTGTCACGGTCGTGGAACGACAGCCGCCCCGGCCGCCCTGCCGGGAGCGGAGCCTGATGCCGGGTCAGAGTCCGAGGGCGGTGAGGCCGGGGTGGTCGTCGGGGCGCCGGCCGAGCGGCCAGTGGAAGAGACGTTCGGCGGCGGTGATCGACAGGTCGTTGATGGCGGCGTGGCGGTGTGCCATCAGGCCGTCGCGGTCGAACTCCCAGTTCTCGTTGCCGTAGGAGCGGTACCACTGGCCGGAGTCGTCGTGCCACTCGTAGGCGAACCGGACGGCGATGCGGTCGCCGTCGTGCACCCACAGCTCCTTGACGAGGCGGTAGTCGAGTTCGCGGTGCCACTTGCGGGTGAGGAAGTCGGCGATCTGCTCGCGTCCGGTGAGGAACTCGGTGCGGTTGCGCCACCGGCTGTCGGGCGTGTAGGCGAGGGCGACGCGGTGGGGGTCGCGGGTGTTCCAGGCGTCCTCGGCGGCGCGGACCTTCCGTCGGGCGGTCTCCGGGGTGAACGGGGGCAGGGGAGGGCGCTGTTCGGTCACGGGGTCTCCTCGGGTGCGGCGGAGCCGACGGCGAGAACGGTCGTTCTCGCCGTAGCGGCTACCCTAGGAGAACCATCGTTCTCACGCAAAGGGCACGGCAGATGGACCAGCACGACCCGCGGGGCCTGATCCTCGACGCGGCCGAGGAGCTGTTCTACGGGCAGGGCATCCAGGCGGTCGGCATGGACGCCGTCCGGGCGGCCTCCGGCCTGACGATGCGCCGGCTCTACCAGCAGTTCCCGTCCAAGGACGACCTGGTCGAGGCGTACCTACGGCGCCGGGACGGGCGCTGGCGGGCGAACCTCGCCGCCTACGTGGCCGGCGCCGCCACGCCGCCGCGCGACCAGCTGCTCGCCGTCTTCGACTGGCTCGGTCGCTGGTTCGCCGAACCCGGCTTCCGGGGCTGCGCGTTCGTCAACTCCTTCGGCGAGCTGGGCGCCGTCTCACCGGCGGTCGCGGCGACCGCCCGGCAGCACAAGGAGGAGTTCAACGCCTACCTCGTCTGCCTGGCCGAGGCCGCCGGCGCCCCGCCCGCCACCGCCGCCCAGCTGGCGCTGCTCGCCGAGGGGGCCATGACCACCGCCGCCGTGCACGGCGACCCGAGCGCCGCCGCCGATGCCAAGGCAGCCGCCCGCGTACTGCTGGACGCCGCCCTGTCCGCCCGCACCTGACGGACCGGGGGGCCGTCAGCCCGGGACGGGGGCCGTGCGCCGCTCGAAGACCTCGGGGCGGGCCGCCTCCAGGGCGGTGGCGACGGCGCCCAGCAGGACGGCGTCCTGGCCGAGCCGGCTCGGCTCCAGCCGGGGCCGCAGCGGGGAGCGTTCGTACAGGGCCTGCTCCAGCGGGCGCAGCAGCAGGTCGGCGCTGCGCCCGATGCCGCCGCCGAGGACGATCACGTCCGGGTCGAGCAGCGCGGCGACGACGGCGAGGACGTAGCCCAGGTGGTCCACTTCCTGCCGGACGGCCTCGACCGCGGCGGGCTCGCCGAGCCGGGCCCGGGTGAACACCTTCTCGGCGGTGAGCGGCCGCCGCATCCCGAGGTCGAGGGCGGTGCGCACCACGGCGTCGGCGGAGACGGTCTCCTCCAGGGTGGTGCCGGTGCCGGTGCCGGTGTTGGTGTTGGTGGTGGTGTTGGTGGTGGAGGTGCAGCCCGGCAGGCGCAGCAGCCCGAGTTCGCCGGCCGCGCCGTGCGCCCCCGTCAGCAGTTCGCCGTCCTTGACCACACCCAGGCCGAGTCCGGTGCCGACCAGCAGGTAGACGAAGAGCCGGCTGCCCGCGCCCGCGCCGTAGGTGTACTCGCCGACGGCGGCGAGGTTGGCGTCGTTGGCGACGGTGACGGTGGTGCCCAGGCCGTCGGCTATTCGGTCGAACAGGCCGGGGCGGCCCCAGCCGGGCAGGCTGGCGGCGAGTCTGACACTGCGTCTGCGCTCGTCCCAGACCCCGGGCGTGCCGGCCACGGTGTGGGCGACGGCGGTGCCGGGCAGGCCCGCCTCGGCGATGGCCTCGCGGGCGGCCGCGACGACGGCGTCGGCGACGGCGTTGGCCGAGCGGCCGCGGTTGGGCAGGTCGCGGCGGGCGACGACGCATCCGGACAGGTCGGCGACGGCGACCCGCAGCCGGGCCCGGCCGATGTCGAGCCCGAGGACGTGCCCGGCGGCCGGGTCGGTCTCGTACAGGACGGCGGTGCGGCCGCGCTCGGGGGCGAACCGGCCGGCCTCGCGGGCGAGTCCGGCGAGTTCGAGGGTGGCCAGCGCGGTGGAGACGGTCGGCTTGGACAGCCCGGTGTCGCGGGCGAGTTGGGCCCGGGAGAGCGGGCCGTGCCGGCGCAGCCGCTCCAGCAGGAGCCACTCGTTGTTGCTCCGGAGCCGCTGCCGGTTCCACGGCTGTTGTCCAGGCCCTGACAGTGGAGCGAGGGTGGCGGGCTGCGGCGCCCCGTCCGTGGCCGTAGTCCGTCCTGCTGTGCTCATTCGGTCGATCGTAGGGCACTCGTCAGCCGACGAACGAGGACGGACGGTGAGAGGACGGGCGGTGAGCGGATCGGCGGAGTGGAGGAGTGGAAGCGCGGACCGCCGGTGGCGGCGGGGAGTCCCGGCTCCCTGCCGCCACCGGCGGTCGGATCGCCCGGCGCGGCCGCGCTCCGCCGGGGTCGGGGAGTCCGGCGGCGGGCCTCGCCGGGCCGGGGTCCGGTCCCACACACCGGACCCCGGGCTCGACGGGTGCGGGTGGGTCAGTCGATGGTGTAGCCGGAGCCGAAGGCGGTGACGCTGAGCGGGCCGTCCAGGTTGTAGTTGCCGGTGGCGGCGATTCGGCGCAGGCACTCGACCCGGTCGACGGACTTGCTCCATTCGGCGGCGGTGGAGGAGTTGGCCGGGTTGGTGAGGTCGTCGACGCGGACGTCGAAGAAGGCGTTCAGCCAGGTGCTCTCGCCGGCGCCGGACGGCGAGCCGACCTTGGCGTTGGTGCGGCTGATGAGGGCGGGCAGGGCGTCGTACTCGCTGCCGTTGCCGTGCTGGATGGAGGCGTCGTACAACTCGGCGCGGGCGAGGGCGGTGGTGAGGCCGAGCTGGTCGGCCTGGTTCATGGCGGGGGTGAAGTAGCGCTGGTCGACCTGGTCGTCCTGGACCTGCCGGAAGGTGGCGTCCTGGGCGGCCTGCTTCCAGGCGGCGACGTAGTCGCTCTCGGGCAGGCCGCTGGTGTCGCCGCTGCCGGCGGCGGCCAGGCGCTCCAGCTCGGGGATGAAGCGGGCGAGCGGGTTGTCGGGGGAGGCGGCGGTGTAGGCGCGGACGACCTTGAGCGCGTCGCCGTCGTTGGTGGTGAAGCCGGCGCGGCCGGCGGTGACGCCGCGGCCGTCGTTGATGTTCTCGGCGTAGCCGTACTGGAGTTCGGTGGTGCTGTTCTCGAAGATGCTGATCAGCTGGTCGGCCCGGCGGTGCTGATCGGGGGTCAGGCCGCCTGCGGACGCCCGCTGCACGGCCGCGGCGGTCGCCCGGGCGGGGGCGGCGGACGCCGAGGCGGAGGTGGCGGCCCAGGCCGCACCGGCGACCAGGGCGGCTGCCGCGGTGGCGGCGGCGAGGCGTCGGGTTCGGGAAACTCGCATGGGTGTGCTCCGATCTCCGGGGCGGTGCCGCCGGAGGCAGTGGGGGGTGGCGCGCCGGCCGACCGGGCGCTGTGGGGGCAAGAGCGCGAGCTCGCGGCAGCAGAGTACGGTCTGCGGTCGGTGACGGTCTATAAGGTAAGGAAAGTTTCCTAATAAAATTACTTCGGTCTCGGAGGCGGTACTCGGTCGTCGCCGATCGGGCCACCCCGGTGATACCGTCCGAGCGTCTGGCGACCGACTGCCCGGCCACCGCCGGGCCCGGCCCGCGAGCTCCCTGCACCGCCGACCCGGGTGCCCCGCGCGCACGCACACACCGCGTGCCCGCCGCGTGCGCACCGCCTGCGCCGTACGCGCGCGTACTGGACACGTCCCCGCGCCCGGCCGCCCCACCGAAACCCCGACCAGCACGGAGCACCGACCCATGAGCCTCCCGAGCACCACCCCACCCACCGTCACCCCGATACGGCCGCCGCGCCTGGTGGCCACCGACCTCGACGGGACGATCGTGCGCGGCGACCGCACCGTCTCGGCCCGTACCGTCGCCGCCCTCGCCCGGGTCGAACGGGCCGGCGGGCTCGTCGTCCTGGTCACCGGCCGCCCGCCGCGCCTGATGGGCGAGATCGCGGCCGCCTTCGGCCACCGGGGCGTGGCGATCTGCTCCAACGGCGCCTTCGGCTACGACATGCGCACCCGCACGGTGATCGCCGAGAACCCGATCCCGGTCGACGTGCTCGGCGAGAGCGCCCGGCGGCTGCGCGAGGCCGCGCCGGGGATCGGGCTGGCCGTCGAGTACGCCCAGGAGCTGGCCGGGGACGCGCACTACGAGGCGGGCGCCTGGGATGCCGACACCGCGGTGCAACGCCTCGACGACACACGGCTGTTCGGCCGCCCGGCGCCCAAGCTGATCGGCCGTCACCCGGAGCTGTCCGCGGACGAGCTGCTGGCGCTGGCCCGTCCGGTGCTCGGCGAGCTGGTGACGGTCTACCACGCGAACGGCGAGCGGCTGGTCGAGGCCGTCGCGAAGGGCGTCAGCAAGGCCGCCGCGCTCGGCGACCTGGCGCGGCGGCGCGGGATCACCCGCGAGCAGGCGGTCGCGTTCGGCGACATGCCCAACGACCTGCCGATGATGGCCTGGGCGGGCACCTCGTACGGCGTCGCCAACGCCCACCCGGAGGTGCTGGCCGCGGTGGACCACGTCATCGGCAGCAACGACGAGGACGGGGTGGCCGCCGTCCTGGAGGGCCTGTTCCCCGAGGGGTGAGTCACGCGCGGAACGGGCGTTCCCGGGAACGCCCGTTCCGGGACCACCTGTTACCGGAAGGCCCGTTCCCGGAACGGACGCTCCCGGGAAGGGAGCAGCCGCGACGGCGGCTCCGGGCGGGTGCACTCCCGGAACCGCCGCTTGCCGCCCGCGCCGTCAGGGCGCGCTGGTGTGGGTCAGGGTCTCCCAGCCGATGAAGTAGTTGGCCCCGAACGGGCTGTGCGCGGCCACGTACTGCTCGGTCTGCGGCATCGCCACGCCCTCGCGCAGGTGGTACTCGTTGTACGCGAGCTGGACGGCCGGGCCGAGGCCGGTCTTCGCCGAGCCGTCGCAGAGCCAGTCCGGCACGTTCGCGCCGTTGTCGTAGGCGGTGTGGAACTCCAGGGCCTTGACCAGCCGTTCACGCCCCTCGCCCCACAGGTCGAGGCCCTGGAGCCGGGCGGTCTCGGCGGTCTGGGCGGCGGCCTCCAGGCCCCAGCCGGTGTGCCCGAAGTCGCGGCAGGTCTCCTGCGAGAGCCCGTCCACGAAGGTCGACTGGCCGGACCAGTACTTCACCAGCGCGGCCTCGCCCTCGATCCCGGCCTTGGGCGGCGGCACCGGCAGATCGCCGTCGGAGGACAGGTAGACGTAGGCGGGCAGGCGCTTGCGCCACATGCCGGCGGCCTGGTCGAACAGGCCGCGGTCGTCGAGGAAGACCGCGATGCCCATCAGGGCGTCGGTCTCGATCAGCTCCCAGTTGCCGTTCTTGCGCGGGCTGCCGGGCGACAGCAGCGGCACGTAGACGGTGCGCAGCATGGTGGCGAAGCGGTCGACCGAGGCGGCCGGCCAGCCCGCCCCGGAGTGGCGGATCAACTCGGCGGCCCGGGACCAGTTGTTGCCCGACCAGCCGGTCTGCAGCGGGGCGTTGCTGTTGGTGTGCTCCTGGATCACGGCCGACCAGGCGTCCATGATCTCGATCGCCTTGTCGGCGTACCGCTGGTCGCGGGTGAGCACCCACTGCAGGGCGTGGGCGTAGGCGGCCATCGCGTCGTCGCGCTCGTCCGAACAGCCGTTGTCGGGGTGGGAGCTGGACCCGCACTCGACGGTGGCGCGCGGCCGGGGCCGCCAGTCCAGCGAGGCGTACTTGCTCGACCGGAGGCCGGCGAAGGCGGACGTCCAGGGTTCGGCCCCGGCCGCCAGCTTGTCCTTGAGGAAGCCGAGTTGCTGGTCGCCGACCAGCACGCCGGGGTGCTGGAAGGCGGCCCGCGGGCTGTGCGGGGCGGGTGCGACGGGTGCGGTGGCCCCGGCCGGTGCGGAGGCGAGCGGGAGCAGGGCGGCGAGTGCCGCCGCGGCGATCAGTGTCCTGGTGCTGCTACGTCCCATGGGGAGGTGTTCCTCTCGCGGGGGAGGCGGTCGAGCGCTGATGTCATGTTAGGAAAGTTGCCTAACATGGGAAGTGAACCACCAACCCCCGCGCGCGCCAAGAGGACCGGCTCCGTTCACCGCCGCACCCGTAGGCGTGCGTTCCGCATTTATCGCCTGTTGATCGTCGGGGCGTAACGTCGGACCCATGAACGAGATGACGGCCGAGTGGCCGGGGGCGGCGCCCGAGGGGCGGATGACGGAGCAGGACACCGAGCGGTTCCGGGAGTTGCTGGCACGGTTGGAGAACTCGCTGGCGGCGGATCGGACGGCTGACCGGGCGAGGCGACGGGCGGCGGCCGGGTCCGATGCCTGACGGGTCGGAGCGGCGCCCGGTGGTGGTGCTGCCGCTCTGGCGGCGCGGTGAGGCGTACGGGCCGGCTGACCGGCCCGGGGTGCCGCGGGGGCGCTCCGGGCCGGTGGCGGTCGATCAGGTGGCGGTGTCGCAGATGCCGCCGCTGCCGCCGGCGGCGCGGTGGAATCCGGACGGCTGACGGTACGGCACGTCAGCAGCTGCAGTCGCAGCAGTCACAACCATCACAACAGCCACAGCCGTCGCAGCCATCGCAACCGTTGCAGCAATTGCAGGGGTCGCAGCAGTCGGCGCAGTCGCAGTCGTGCCGCTGGCACCAGCCCTCCCGGCGCTCCCGGTTGAACGGGTCGTTGTGCTCGCAGCAGAGCAACTGGCAGGTGCAGGCCATCAGCGCCCACACGGCGCACCCGGCCAGCAGGTTGCGCGGTCGCGGCGGCTTGGCGCCGATCGGGGTGAAGCCGGGGTCCTGGGGCACCCACGGCGGGAGCGGGGTCCGGCCGGGATCCTGACCGGGAGTCTGCCCGGGCGGCGCCTGGCGCGGCGGCGCGTCGTGCGGGTGCTCCCCGGCGGCGTGCGGGTGCCCGCCGGTCGCCGCGTGCGCCGACCCGTCGGCGGCGGGTCCGGCGTTCCGGGTCTGGCAGGCGGCTGCGTGGGCGGCCGGGCCGAAGACCCGCTCGACGGCCCGCTCGGTCTCGTGCGCGAGCAGCAGGTGCACCAGGGCCCGGTCGGTCAGTTCGACCTCGCGCAGCGCGAGCCGGATGCCGTGGACGGCGTCGCGGCACAGGCGTTCGGCTTCGGCGCGCCCGGTGCCGGTGGCGGTCAGCGGGTTCCAGGCGCCGCCGGCGGCGTCGGCGGCCTGGTCCTCGGCGGCGTCGAGGAGGTGGGCGAGCCGGCCGAAGAGCCGGCCGGCCTCGGCGAGTGGGGCGGCGTTGCCGGGGCGCCCGGCGAGGACGGCGGTGTGCGCGAACGCGGCCGAGGTGGCGGTCTCGGTGGGCTCGGTGACCAGCAGGACTGAGCCGCCGGGCGGCAGCGACCGCTCCAACTCGCCCTGCCGGGAGGCGGCTTCGAGGAGTACGCCGGTGTCGAAGCCGACCGTCGAGGCGCTGCCGGCGCTCTGCCGGTCCCACCGCCGGGTGACCGCGCGGGCCCCGACGGCGACCGGGCGGCGGCCGAACACGCCGTCACGGTCCTCGACGTGGTCGCGGATCTTGACCGAGGCGAGGGCGAGCGAGACGGCGGCGGCGAGCCGGGCGCCCTCGCCCCGGGCGACGGAGGCGGTGCGCATGCCGCGCAGCGGGCAGGGCCCGGCGGTGCGCCGCCAGGAGGCGTCCTCGCGGGCGGCCTGGGCCTCGACCAGGACCGAGATGATCAGGCCGTCGTAGTTGGTGGCGGTGCGGGCGAGTTGACCGTGGTCGTCGCGCAGCGCGAGGCAGAGCCCGCACAGGTGCGCCAGCCACGACGCCTGAAGCCGTTCGGACAGCCGGTGCTTGCACGGTCTGATGATGCCGAACATGGTTCCCCCTCGCCGGTGGGCCGCTGACCAGCCCTGATCCGCCGCACATCATATGATCACCGCCCCTCCCGGGCCGAGGGGGCGGAAGAGTCGAGGCGGCGGAGGAGCCGGAGGAAGGGAGAGGGCGCGAGGAGCGCAGGGGCGCGCACCCGAACGCGGCGCGCCGTCCCGGCCGAGTCCACGCCTCCCGCCCTTCTCCACGCCCCGGTCACAGCGGCCCGCGCCCCTGGGAGTGATCTCATATCCGGGATAGCATCGCGAATATGGGAATCGAGACGGCCGTCGACGAGCGGCTCGCCAACCGGCTCGCCGAATTGAGGCTGGAACGGGGCTGGACGCTGGAGGAACTGGCCCGGCTGGCGGACGTCAGCCGTTCGACGCTGTCGCGCGTCGAACGGGCCGAGGTCAGCCCGACCGCCGCGCTGCTCGGGCGGCTCTGCGCCGTCTACGGGCGGACCATGTCCCGGCTGCTCGCCGAGGTCGAGTCGGCGCCGGCCCGGCTGGTGCGGGCCGCGGACCAGCGGATCTGGCGGGACGAGACCACCGGCTTCGTCCGCCGCTCCGTCTCCCCGCCGCACGGCTCGCTGCGCGCCGAGATCGTCGAGGGCCGGCTGCCCGCCGGCGCCGACATCGCCTACGACCGCCCCTGCCTGGCGGACCTGGAACACCACCTGTGGGTGTTCGAGGGGGTGTTGGAGCTCACCGTCGACGGCGAGCGGCACCTGCTCGGCCCCGGCGACTGCCTGCGCTACGTCTCCGGGACCAGCCGCTTCCGCGCCCCCGGCCCGGACGACGCCCGGTACGCCCTGGTGGTGGTGGAACCGTGAGGCGCCCGAAGACCCGGATAGCCGCCGGGCCCCGCGAGCGCTTCGACGCCGCCGGGCGCCGCGTCCTGCTGGTCTGCGTCGCCGGCGGCTTCACCACGCTGCTCGACCAGTCCGTCCTCAACACCTCCATCCCGGCCCTGCGCGAGAGCCTGCACGCCCAACCCGCCCACCTCCAGTGGATCGTGGCCGGCTACTCGCTCGCCTTCGGCCTGGCACTGATCCCCGGCGGGCGGCTGGGCGACGTCAGGGGCCGCAAGTGGTTCTTCGTCACCGGCCTCACCCTGTTCACCCTGGTCAGCCTGGTCTCGGCGACCGCCACCGCGCCCGAGGTGCTGATCGCCGCCCGGCTGCTCCAGGGCGTGGGCGCCGGACTGGTCAACTCGCAGATGATCGGCACCCTCCAGGACGTGTTCGACGGCCAACTACGGGCCCGCGCCCTCGGCATGTACGCCGTCACGGGCGGGCTGGCCTTCGCGCTCGGCCCGCCGATCGGCGGCGCGGTCCTGGCGGCGGCCGGCCCCGAGCACGGCTGGCGGCTGACCTTCCTGCTCAACGTGCCGTTCGGCCTGGCCACCGTCGCGCTGGCGGTGCGTCACCTGCCCAGGCCGCGCCCGAGTGCCCGGCACGCCGACCTCGACCTGGTCGGCCTGCTGCTGGTCGCCGCGCTCACCCTCGCCCTGATGCTGCCGTTCGTCCAACCGCCGGGCTGGACCGGCTGGCTGGCCTTCGCCGCCGTCGCCGTCCTGCTGCTCGGCGCCCTCGCCTGGTGGCAGCGCCGCTACGCCCGCTCCGGCGGCCACCCGCTGATCCACCCGGCACTCACCCGCTCCGCGCCGTACGCGCTTGGCACCGCGACCGCGATGGCCCAGTTCGGCTCCTCGCTCGCCGCCGGACTGGTGCTCACCATGTTCCTCCAGGACGGCCTCGGGCTCTCCCCGATGGGCGCCGCACTCGTTGCGCTGCCCTCGGCGGTGGCCATGGGCGTCGCCTCCGCGCTGGCCTGGCGGGTGGTGCAGCGCTTCGGGCGGCGCACCATCACCGCGGGCATGACCGGCTCCGCCCTGGTCATGCTGGCGAGCGGACTCGTCGCGCACTGGGCGCCCGCGGCCGTCCTGCCCTGGCTGCTGGCGCTGCTGCAACTGTTCGGCGGCGCCTCGATCGGCGTGATGGGCGCCACCAACCAGGCGTACGTGCTGCGCCACGCGCCCGCCGAGGCGGCCGGGGTGAGCGGGGCCATCCTGCAGATGGCCCAGCGGATCGCGGCGGCGGTCGCGGTCTCGGCGCTGTCCGGCGTCTACCTGCGGCAGACCGCCGGGGGCGGCGACCACCGCTCCGCCTACCTGGCCACCAGCGTGGTGTGCGCGGCGGTCGCCGCCCTCGCCGTCCTGGCCTCGGTGTTCGCCGGCCGGCGGGCGGCCCGGGAGGCGACCGGCGAGCCCGTCGCGGTGAGCCGTGGGCGAACAGCGGTCCGTTAGCGCAGGCCCGCACGTACGGTGGCGGGCATGACCGAGAACCGGATCGTGGACCTGCCCGAGGTGGCGCTCGCCTACCGCGAGAGCGGCCCGCCGGACGGCCCGGCGCTGGTGCTGCTGCACGCCCTCGGGGAGCGCGCCACGGACTGGGACGTCGTCCTGCCAGAGCTCGCCCCCAGGCACCGCGTGTACGCGCTCGACCTGCGCGGCCACGGCGACAGCGGCCGCACCGCCCGGTACGGCCTGGAGGAGATGCGCGACGACGTGCTCGCCTTCCTCGACGCGCTCGGCCTGGCGCGGGTCGACCTGGTCGGCCACTCGATGGGCGGCGTGGTCGGCTACCTGGTCGCCCAGGCCCGGCCGGAGCGGATCGGCCGTCTGGTCCTGGAGGACATCCCGGCACCGCACCCGCGCCCGGCCGGCGCGGTGCCGGACGCGCCGGAGGAGCCGGTGCACTTCGACTGGGCCGTGGTGAAGGCCGTCAAGGCGCAGGTCGACACCCCCGACCCGGCCTGGCTGGCGGGGATGGCCGGGATCACCGCCCGCACCCTGGTGGTCGCGGGTGGCTCGGCGAGCCACGTCCCGCAGGAGCGGCTCGCCGAGCTCGACCGGCTGATCCCGGACTGCCGGATGGTCACCATCGAGGCCGGGCACCTCGTGCACAGTGCCCGGCCCGTCGAGTTCGTTGCCGCGGTGGCGCCGTTCCTGTCCGCCTGACCCGGGCGTCCTGACCCGGGCGTCCTGACCCGGGCGTCCTGATGCGGGCGTCCTGACGCGCGGGCTCCGTTCGGGCCCGGTGCCCCCGGTCAGACGCCGAACTCGGCCGGCAGCCGGCCGGCGCGCACCGCCGCGACCAGGTCGGCGTGGTCGGCCTCGGTCCGGTCCGCGTACGCGACGGCGAAGGCGGCGACCGCCTCGTCCAGCGCCTCGCTCCTGCCGCAGTAGCCGGCCAGCAGGCCGGGGTCGGCGGTGTGCGCGTGCGCCCGGGCCAGCAGGGCGCCGGTGATCCGCGCGTAGTCGTCCAGTTGGCCCGGCAGCAGCGCGGCCGGGTCGACGCTGCCCTTGCGGTTGCGGAACTGCCGGACCTGGTAGGGGAGTCCGTCCACCGTCGTCCAGCCCAGCAGGGTGTCACTGACCACCTGCATGTGCTTCTGCCCGAGCACCACCCGGCGGCCCTCGTGGCCGTCCTGACCGGCCACCGGGTGGCCCGCGCGCTCCAGGTACGGCAGCAGCACGGACGGTCGGGCCTCCTTCACCTGGAGCACCAGCGGCTGGTCCCGGTGGTCGGTGAGCAGCACCACGTACGAGCGGGTGCCGACGCTGCCGGTGCCCACCACCCGGAACGCCACGTCCTGCACCCGGTAGCGGGACAGCAGGGTGCGCACCTCGGCGGGCACCGTCGCCACGTACGGGCCGAGCGACTGCGCGACGGCCCGCGCGGTCGCGTCGGTCACCTCGGTGAGCACCGGCGGAGCGGCCGTGAACCGCCGTCCGCCGTCCGCCGTACGGGCGGTGCTGCGGGCGGCGAACCTGGCGCTGGTGTTGCCCAGCGCCTTCGCGCCGACCTTGCGCAGCACCTCGGCCAGGTCGTGCGCCTCGGTGAAGGAGACCAACTGCTCGTCCGCGACGGCGTTCCAGGCGTCCAGCGCGGGCAGCTTGGCGAGCGTGCGCATCGTCCGGCGGTAGGAGCCGGCCGCGTGCTGGGCGGCCTCCCGGGCGGTGGTCTCGTCGGCCCCGGTCTCGCGGCCGGCCAGCACCAGGCTCGCGGCCAGCCGCTTGAGGTCCCACTCCCACGGGCCGGGCACGGTCTCGTCGAAGTCGTTGATGTCCATCACCAGTTGCCCGCGGGCGTCCCCGTACAGCCCGAAGTTGGCGGCGTGCGCGTCCCCGCACAGCTGGGCGCCGACCCCGGTGTCCGGGGTGCCCGCCAGGTCGGCGGCCATCAGTCCGGCCGAACCGCGCAGGAACGCGAACGGCGTGGCGGCCATCCGCCCCACCCGGATCGGCACCAACGCGGCGATCCGGCCCGCGTTGGACGCCTCGATCGCCTCGACGGCCGTCGGCCGCTCGGGCCCGGGCGAGAACTCCGCGTGCCGTTCCCGGGGGATGCGCCCGCGCAGCGCCTTCCCCCGTTCCCGCGCCCGCCCGCCCCGCCCCGACGCGAACCCGGCCACCGCGAACGCCCGCCGCCCCTGCGGCGCAGCTCCGTCCACACCGGCCACGGCCCCGTCCGCCACCTCGGTCACCTCGGTCACCTGCGTCACCGTTCCCCACCCGTCCCTTCCGGCTCCCACTCGCCCGCGACCTGCGCGAACGGCTTGCAGGGGGAGTGACGTCCGACATCTGACGACGGTTCCTGAGCCCGCCGGACGCGGGACGGCCGGCGAGCAGTCGGCGGAGGTCTCCGGAGGTCTTCGGAGGTCTGCGGAGGCGGGAAGGGCGTCCGCCCGTATCCTCGGGGCACGGCCCGCCGTGGAGGCCGGGCGTGGAGCTGGTCGGGACCGGGGGGCAGCGGTGAGCGACGGGGGGAGAGCCCGGCGGGGCAGGCCCACGGTGAACGACGTGGCGGCGCTGGCGGGCGTGTCGATGGCGACGGTGTCGCGCGTGCTGGCGGGCGACTACCCGGTGGCCGGGGCCACCCGGGAGCGGGTGCTGCGCGCGGTGCGCGACCTCGACTACGTCGTCAACGCGCAGGCGCGGGCGCTGGCCGGCCGGCGGTCCCGGACGGTGGCGATCCTGCTGGGCAACCTCGCGGCGCCCTTCCACAACCGGGTCGCCCACGGCGTGGAGCGGCAGGCGGTGGACGAGGGCTGCCTCTGCCTGGTGGCGGCGACCGACGACGACCCCGACCGCGAACTGACGCTGGTCGAGGAGATGCGGGCGCGCGACGTCGAGGCCGTCGTGCTGGTGGGCGGGGTGGAGGACAGCCCGGGGTACCGCTCCCGGATCGCCCGGTTGGCGCGCATCCTGGACGCGGCCGGCTCCCGGCTGGTGCTCTGCGGCCGGCCGGCCCCGGGGGAGGAGCTGCCGCTGACGGCCGTGCACTACGACAACGCGGGCGGCGCGCGGGCGGCCGTCGACCACCTGCTGGCGCTGGGCCACCGGCGGATCCTCTTCCTCGGCGGACCGGCCGCGACCACCACCACCCGGGAGCGCCTCGCCGGGTACGAGGCCGCGCTGGCGGCCCACGGCCTGCGCCGCCCGGCCGAACTGACGGTGGAGGGGTGTCACACCCGGGACGGGGCTCGGGCCTGGCTGCGCCGCCGCCTGGCCCAGGGGCCGCCGGACTTCTCGGCGGTCTTCGCGCACGACGACGACGTGGCGGCCGTCGTGCTGACGGTCCTGCGGGAGCACGGGATCGCCGTGCCCGGACAGGTCTCGGTGGTCGGCTTCAACGACCTGCCCGGGGCCGAGGACCTCAGGCCCGGCCTGACCACCGTGCGCATCCCGCACCTCGACCTCGGCCGCACGGCGCTGCGCCTCGCGCTGCACCGCCCCGGCCCCGAGCCGCAGCGGGCCGTCCTCGCCACCGAGCTGGTGCCCCGCGGGTCGACGGGGCCGGTCGGGTAGCCGGCCCTCCGGTCACGGGCCCGTGCCGGAAGCGTTGTCCTCGCGATAGAAAGCGCTTACTCTCCGGTCAGACAAGGGAGTTCGCGAGGAAGGACGGCCCGATGGACAGCTCGTGGACGGAGACCGGTGGCCCGGCGGCGATACCGGTCCTGAGCAGGCGCGGACTGCTCAGGACCAGCGCCGCCGCCACCGCCGCGGCGGCCGCGTGGTGGCTCGGCGGGCCCACCGAGGCCCGGGCCGCCGACGGCTACGACGCGATGCGCGCGGCCTGGTCCGAGCAGCTGGCCGGCACCGGGTACGACCCGGCCGCGCCGCCGTTCGCCCGCGCGCTCACCGCGCTGGGCGACCAGGCGCGGGGCCACCAGGCCGCGTTGAGCCCGCAGTCCGGGTCGCTCTGGCCCGACCTGCCGGTCGGCTCGGCCTCCGCCGCCGTCACGTCGACGGTCGGGCGGCTTCGGCTCATGGCCCTGGCCCTCACCCGGCCGGCCACCGGCTCGACGGGCGATCCCGGCCTCGGCGCCGCCGTCGCGACCGGCCTGGACTGGGTGCTCCAGCGCTCCTACACCGCCACCACCACGTCGTACGGGAACTGGTGGGACTGGCAGATCGGCGCCCCCCAGGCGCTGCTGGACGTGTGCGTGCTGCTCGGCGACCTCCTGACGGCCGAACGGGCGGCCGCGTGCGGTGCGGCCGTGGACCACTTCGTCCCGTCCACGGTGGTCGACAAGTACACCGGGACCAGCACCGGGGCCAACCGGGTGGACCTGTGCCGGGTGCTCGCGCTGCGCGGTGTCATCGGCCGCTCGGCGGCCCCGGTCGCCGCCGCGCAGCGGGGGCTGTCACCGGTGTTCCGCTATGTGACCACCGGCGACGGGATCTACGCCGACGGCAGCTTCGTCCAGCACACCTGGGTGCCGTACACCGGCAGCTACGGCGAGGTGCTGCTCGGCAGCCTGAGCCGGCTGCTGCGCCTGCTCGCCGGAACGCCCTGGGCCGTCACCGATCCCGCGCTGCGGAACGTCTTCACCGCCGTGGACCGGGGGTTCCTGCCGTTCCTCTTCAACGGCCTGGTGATGGACGGGGTTTCGGGCCGCGCCGTCAGCCGGGGCGTGCAGGCCGGCGACGCGCGGCGGGCCCGCCTGGACGACCACGTGCGCGGTCACGCCCTGCTCGGGGACGTCCTGCGGCTGGCCGACTCCGGGTCGGTGCCGGCCGCCCAGGCGGCGGCCTGGCGCGCCGCCGTGAAGGGCTCCCTCCAGCGCGACCAGGTGCTCCCCTACCTGTCCAACGTCCTCGCCGACATCCCCGAACTCGCCCGCGCACAGGCCCTCCTGGCGGACTCCGGCACCCGGGCGGCGGACGAGGGCACGGGCAGCCGGGTGTTCACCATGGACCGGGCCGTCCACCGCCGGCCCGGCTGGAGCGCGCAGCTCAGCCTGTCCTCGTCCCGGACCGCCTTCTACGAGTGCGGGAACGGCGAGAACCTGCGGGCCTGGCACAGCGGCAGCGGAATGCTCTACTGGTACGGCGGCGAGCAGGGCGACGAGCAGTACAGCGACTCCTTCTGGCCCACCGCCGACCCCTACCGGCTGCCCGGCACCACCGTGTCGACGCGCCCGCTGGCCGACGGGGCCGGCGGCGACTGGGGCCAGGCCCGCCCGGCGACCGCCTGGGCGGGCGGGGCGAGCGACGGCGACTGGTCGGTGGTCGGCCAGGACGTCCGGGGCCTCGGCTCCGCCCTGGTCGGGCGCAAGTCCTGGTTCTGCCTGGACGATTCGATCGTCTGCCTCGGCGCGGGCATCGGCTGCACCGACGGCGTCGCCGTCCGCACGACCGTCGACCACCGCAACCTCGGGGCCCGCGAAGATCGGGAGTTCGTGCTGGACGGCGTCCGCCAGCCCGCCGACCCCGGCTGGAGCCGGAGGGCCGACGGCGTCCGCTGGGCGGCGCTGGCCGGGTCGGGCGCCTGGGTGTTCCCCGACGGCGCCACCCTCGACCTCGCCCGCGAACGGCGGACCGGGGCGTGGGTCGACATCAACCGGGGCGGGGCGCCCGACCCGATCACCCGGACCTACCTGTCGATCGGCCTCGACCACGGCACCGACCCCGTCGACGGGACGTACCACTACGTGCTGATGCCCGGGGCCGGCCCGGACCAGGCGGCGGCCCGCGCGGCGGCCCCGACGGCCACCGTGCTCGCCAACACGGCCGACGCCCAGGCGATCAGCGTGCCCGGACTCGGACTCACCCTCGCCAACTTCTTCGCCCCCGGCACGGTCGGCCCGCTGACCGTCTCCGCCCCCTGCTCCGTCCTGCTCCGGGAGAACGGCGGCGACCTCTCCGTCGCCGTCGCCGACCCCACCCGGAAGGCGGCCACCGTCCAGCTGACGCTGGCGCGGGACGGCTACCGGCTCGCGAGCGGCGGCACCGGCATCACGGTGCTCTCGGACTCCGGGCCGCTGGCGCTGCGCTGCGCGGTGGCGGGCACCGGGGGAGCGAGCCTGTCGGCGGTGTTCCGGCGGGGCGCCGCCTTCCAGCGAGGCGCCGCCTGACGGGGCCGCCCGCCGAGGTCAGCGCACCGGGACGGGCCTCACTGGCCGACCCGCCCGTCGAGGCACTCGCGCAACAGGTCGGCGTGCCCGCAGTGACGGGCGTACTCGTCGATCCTGTGCACCAGCAGCTCTCGCACCGCGATGCCGTTCTTCCCCAGCCGCACGCCCAGATCGGGGTGTGCGGCCAGGGCGGCGTCGGTGGCGGCCTGTTCGCGGGCGAGGTCGGCGAAGGCCGCGTCGACCTCGGCCTGCTCGGCGACGGCTCCGTCGAAGTCCGCGTCCCGCCGGCCGTAGAGCTTCGGCAGCGGATCACCGTCGCTGATCCAGCCGCGCCAGTCCCGTTCCACTTCGGCGAGGTGCCGGACGAGGCCGAGCAGTGACATCGTCGACGGCGGGACGGAGCGGCGGGCCAGCTGCTCCGGTTCCAGGCCCTCGCACTTCATCCGCAGGGTGTGGCGGTAGTTCGTCAGGAAGTCGTTTAGAGTCGGGAGTTCGCCGTCCGGGCTGACTCCCTCGCTGTTGCGGGGGTCGTCGTCCGGGTCGGCCCACATGTCGGGGTAGACGGTCGCCTGGGTCCATCGCTCGGGTTGGTCGCTCATGCGGGCCATGTTCGTTCGTGCGGGCCCGAGCCGCCAGTGGGTTTCGCCGCGATGGTGGCGGCTCCTCAGAGCGTGGACGTGGGCGTGGGTGTCGGCGTGGGCGTGGGAGCGGCGGCCGGAGGCGGGGGGCCGGGGAGGGCGCTCGCGCGGGCGGCGAGGTCGGTGACGACGCCGGTGCAGCTGTCGCCCTCCTTCTGGTGGCCGCACACCTGCAAGGTGGTGTCGCCGGGGCTCGCGTCGACCATCACGGAGTAGTTGTCGTAGCCCCAGTGGATCAGGGCGGTCTCCTGCGAGCCGTGGTTGGTGGTGATGGTGGCGCTGTCCCCGGGGGAGCCGTCGGTGATCCCCGACCAGGCGGCCCGGCAGCGCGGGCTGTAGTGGACGTAGAGGACCACCTTGCCCACGTTGCCGGTCAGCAGGGTGCGCTGGTCGACGTCGCACCGCATGTCCTGGGGGTCCTTGCCCGCGCAGCCGACGCCCTCGCAGAGCGGCGCGGACCCGGCGGCCGTCGTCGCCGCCGTCTTCGGCGGGAGCGTCGCCGCCGATGCCGTGCCGTTGCCGCCGTGCGGGCCGCGCAGGTACAGGGCCGCGAACAGGATGAGCACGGCGGCGACGGCGGCTCCCACGCCGGCCGCCGGCCGCCGCCACGGGGCGGGCCGCGGTGAGGCGGGGGCGGCGTCGGGCGCTTCGGCCGCCGGCTCGGGCACCTCGGCGGGCGGTGCGGGTACGGGCGCGGGTACGGGCTGGGGCTCGGGGGCCTCGGCGGGCGGTGCGGGTACGGGCGCGGGGGCTTCGGCCGGCGCGGGCGCGGCCTCGGGGGAGAGCGCCTCGTCCGCGTCGCGCGCGGCCTCGGCCTTCCGCAGCAGGGAGGTGAGCAGATCGGCGTCGCACTCGACCGTGGCGATCAGGCCGGCCAGGGCCTGCGGGGTGATCAGGCGCTTCCCGTTCAGCCAGCGCTCCCAGGAGGCCTTGCTGAGGTAGGTCCTCTTCCCGAGTTCGGCCAGTGAGATCTGGTGCGCGTCCTTGACCGCGCGCAGCTCCTCGGCCAGACGCCGAGCGGGTTCCGAAAGATCGTCAGGGAGCGGCTTCCAGGACTGGCTCATCGCGGGTACCTCGGGCGGGTCGGTGGAGGATGCAAACTGATCCACTTTCGGATGATCAGTCTAATCGGTCGACCTCTCTCGGCCACCGCCCGCTTCCCCGAGCGCCGCGCCCTGCGGCGCGCCCACCCGGGGCCCGCGTCCCGGACACCGTCTCACGATGCCTCCGCCCCGGCGTCCCAAGGTGCAGCTCCGGGCCGTGGGACGACCTCGGACCGTCTCAGAACCGCCGAAGACGCTCGAAGATCGGCGGAGAATCCCGCAGAGTGGGCCGCGCCTTGGCCGGCACGCCGGCAGGCTCCCGGCCCGGGCACGGTCACAGTACAGAGCAACGGGGGAGAAGCCACATGGACCGCCACCACGCGTCGTACACCACGTCTCCAGCCCCTGCCGACGAACTCGCCAGGGAGCTCCGGTCGCTGAAGTCCGAGTCGGGCCTGACGTACGCCCGGATCAGCGAACGCACCCACTACGCGAAGTCCTCCTGGGAGCGGTGGGTGAACGGCAAGCAGTTCCCGCCGCGCGACGCCGTGGAGAGCATCGCCTCCGTCTGCGCCGGCGACACCGACCGGCTGCTCGACCTGTGGCGCCGGGCGGACGGCTGCCGCGCCGCGGGCGCACCGGTCGGCGCACCGCCGGACACCGCCGTGCCGCCGGCACCCGGGCCGACGGGGACCCACCGCTGTCGGACGGCCCTGCTGCGGCCGCTGATCGCCCTCGTGCTGGTGCTGGCGGCGGGCCTGGTGCTGGCCGTCACCGGCCGCCGGCCGTCCCGGCCGGACAGGACCTTGGGCTGACCACGACGACGCCCCCGCGGACGCAACGGATCCGCGGGGGCGTCGGGTGGTCCGGGCCAGGGCCGGCGGGCACGGGGTCAGGCGACCAGCCGGCTCCAGGTGCGGGCGTCCACCACCCCGTCGGCGGGCAGTCCGGCCGAGGTCTGGAAGGCCGTCACCGCGGACCGGGTGCCGGGGCCGAACGCGCCGTCCACGCCCACCTGGATGCCGTGCGCGACCAACTGGTTCTGCACGGCCAGCACCGCGCCGCCCGAGGCGCCGTCGGCGAGGGGCGCGACCGCCTGGCTCCACGTCTGGTTGCCCGCGATCCCGTCCGCGGTGGCGTGCGTGAGGTTCTGGAAGGCCGTGACGGCGCTCTGCGTGGCGGGCCCGTACGCTCCGTCGACGGTCAGGCTCGCGCCGTGCTGCACCAGCAGGTACTGGAGGGTCCGCACCGTCTCGCCCGAGGCCCCGCCGGTGAGCACCGGCCACACGGGCCCGGTCGGGTCTCCTCCGATGCGGGCCGCGACGTCGCGGCGCAGCTGCGGGATCAGCGCGTACAGGCGGTCACCGGGGCACTCGGTGTTGTTGAAGTCCCGGTGCCCGTAGATCTGGTAGGCCCGCAGCCCGTACTGGCGGCAGATGTAGGTGATCAGGTCGACCAGCGCCGCGTACTGCTCGCCGCGCGGGTCGACGGTGGTGTAGGTGCCCTCGTTCTCGATGCCGATCGCCACCGTGTTCTGCGCCGTGCAGTGGGCGGACTCGACGTGCTGGGCGCCGCCGCGCAGCGTGGACAGGCTGTTGTGGCGGCCCTCCAGGACGTACGCGCCGCGGCTGATGGTGAAGTGCTGCCCGGTGTCGATCCAGCCCTCGGAGTCCATCTGGTACGTCTGCATCGACCGGGCCAGCGAGAACGCGGCCGCCTGCGAGTAGTCCGTCACGTTGGGGGTCGCGGTGTGGTGCACGATCACCTTGTCCGGCACCCCGGCCAGGACGTTGACGGGGATGCTGGAGGGCCGGGCGCCCCACGCGGCCGTGTCGGCGACCGTCGGCCCGTCGGCGGCTCGTGCCACCCCGGCGGGCAGGGCGGACGCGAGCAGGGCACCGCCGCCGACCGCGAGGGCGCCGGTCAGGAAGGAGCGGCGACCGGGGCGGGGCGGGGTGAAGTCGGGGTACATGAACGGGGCCACCTGTTCCTTGGCGGGCTGGCGGGCTGGCGGGCGGGTCCGGGCGGGTCCGGGCGGGTCCGGGCGGGTCCGCGGGCGGTCCGCGGTCCGCACCGGTCGGACCGGTCGGCCGCCACGCTAGGAGCGCGGAGGCCCGGTCCACCATGGCTTCGCCGTCCCTCCCCCGTCCCGGGACGCCGCAGCCCGGGGCGGGAGACGCGAGGGTGCGTTCCTCGGGGCGCCTTCGCGCACCCGGCGCCGATCGCCTACCATCGCGGTCGGCCGCGTCGAGCGACGGGCGGGGCGACGGGCAAGGGCGATCCGAGAGGCGCGGAGCATGGGCGACGAGCGCGGCTACCTGCTGGACAACCGGCAGCGGGAGGCGGGTCGACGGTTCGAGGGCATCGCCGAACTGTTCGACCCGTGGACGCTGGAGCACCTGGACCGGCTGGGCCCGGCCGACGGGCACCACTGCTGGGAGGTGGGTGCGGGCGGCCCGGGGATCCCGCTGGCGCTGGCCGAGCGGGTCGGGCCGACCGGCCGGGTCCTGGCCAGCGACCTCGACACCAGCTGGCTGACCGGACTGCCCGCCGACCGCGTCGAGGTCCGCCGGCACGACGTCACCCGCGACCCGCTGCCCGACGAGCTGTTCGACCTGGTGCACGTCCGCCTGGTGCTGGTGCACCTGCCGGACCGGGCCGAGGTGCTGCGACGGCTGGCGTCGGCGGTCCGGCCCGGGGGCTGGCTGGTGGTGGAGGACGCGGACCCGGCCCTGCAACCGCTCGCCTGCCCGGACGAGCACGGACCGGACCAGGAGCTGGCGAACCGGGTGCGCCGGGCGTTCCGGGCCCGGCTCGCCGAGCGCGGCGCCGACCTCGCCTTCGGCCGCACCCTGCCCCGGCTGCTCCGCGAGGCGGGCCTGACGGACGTCGCCGCCGAGGCGTACTTCCCCGTCACCTCCCCGGCCTGCCGGGAGCTGGAGGCGGCGACGGTCCGTCAGCTCCGCGACCAGTTGGTCGGCCCCGGCCTCACCGCCGCCGACCTGGACCGGCACCTGGCCAACCTCCGCGACACCGAACTGGACGTGACCACCGCCCCGTTGATCACCTGCTGGGGCCGGCGCCGGTAGCCGACCACCGCGGGAACGCTCAGTCCCCGACCGGCCGGGTCGTCGAGGCGACGGCGTAGCCGGTGAGCAGGGCGGTCACGATGTCGGTGAGGCGGGGTTTCAGAACTCGGAGCTGGGGGCGTCCGTGACGGGGCCGAGGTCGGGTCGGTCGCGGAGGTCGAGGGCCTCGCCGTGGCGGGTGAGTTCGAGGAGGACGAGGGTGTTGGTGCCCGGGCGCCAGAGCGGGGCGGGGGCGTAGAGGGTGCGCTGCGGTCCCTCGTCGGTGTAGCGGCCGAGGAGGAAGCCGTTGAGCCAGAGCAGGCCGCGGCCCCAGCCGGGGAGGGCGAGGAAGGCGTCGGCGGGGGTGTCGAGGTCGGTCTCGAAGCGGTGGAAGGCCGGGTCGCCGTCGGTGGCGGTGGTGGCCGGGTCGAAGGCCAGGCCGCTCAGGTCGGTGAGGGGGAGCGGGCGGATCTCCCAGTCGTGGAGGCGCTGGCGTTCGTGCGAGACGCCGCGCCGGATGCCCTTGCGGTCGTCGAGTTGGGGGCCGTAGTTGGTGCGGCCGAGCGCCTCGACCAGGATGTCCAGGGTGGCGCCGGCCGGCGTGGTGGCCAGCGGGAGGGTGGCGCCGGGGTCGTTGCGGTCGAGGGTGCCGAGGGGGTTGCCGTCGGCGAAGACCTGGGCGCGGTCGCCGAGGCCGTCGACGCGCAGCGGCAGGGTGGGGCGGGGGCCGGGGACACGGGTGCGGTAGTGGATGAGGCCGAGTGACTGGCCGAGGTTCTCCATGGGTTCCGGGACGGGCCGGTGGTGGGGGGTGGCGAGCGCGTCGAGGGAGTCGAACAGGCGGGCCCGGCCGGTCCTGCGGTCGATGCGGCGCGGGGTCAGGCGGGGCGGCTCGGCGGGGAGTTCGCCGTCGGGCAGGGGGAGGTACCGGCCGATGACGTCGCGCAGGGCGTGGAACTTGGGGGTGAGCTCGCCGGCCTCGCCGATCGGGGCGTCGTAGTCGTAGCTGGTGGTGGTGGGCTCGTAGCCCGGGGTGTCGGGGCTGGTGCCGGTGTGGTTGGCGCCGGACCAGAGGCCGAAGTTGGTGCCGCCGTGGGCCATGTAGAGGTTGACGGAGGCTCCGGTGGCGAGGAGTGCGTCCAGGGAACGGGCGGTCTCCTCCGGGTCGCGGACGTGGTGGGGCCCGCCGACGCGGTCGAACCAGCCGATCCAGAACTCCATGGCGGCGAGCGGCCCCTTGGGCTGCTGGCGGCGCAGCACCTCGAAGCGCTCGGGGGCGCGGGAGCCGAAGGTCGCGGTGGCGAGCAGGCCGGGGATCGCGCCGCCCTGCTGCATGAAGTCCTCGGCGCCGTCGGCGGTGAACAGCAGGCAGTCCACGCCGCGCGCGAGGAGGCCGTCGCGCAGGTGGGCGAGGTAGGCGGCGTCGGTGCCGTAGCTGCCGTACTCGTTCTCGACCTGGACGGCCACGACGGGGCCGCCGCGGCTCGCCAGCAGCGGCACCAGCTCGGGCACGAGGGCGTCGAACCAGCCGTCCACGGCGGCCAGGAAGGCGGGGTCGGCGCAGCGCAGGCGCAGGCCGTCGACGGCGAGCAGCCGGGCGGGCAGGCCGCCGAACTCCCATTCGGCGCAGATGTAGGGGCCGGGCCGCAGGATGACGTCCAGTCCGTGCTGCTGGGCCAGCCGGACGAACCGGGCCACGTCCCGCCAGCCGGTGAAGTCGATCTCGCCGGTGGGAAGTTCGTGGAAGTTCCAGGGGATGTAGGTGTCCACGGTGTTGACGCCGAGGGCGCGCAGGCGGCACAGCCGGTCGTCCCAGAGCTCGGGGTGGACGCGGAAGTAGTGCAGGGCGCCGGCGACGATCCGGTGCGGGGCCCCGTTGCGGCGGAACCCGGAGTCGTCGTAGTCGAGTTCGATCGTTTCGATCATGGCGTGACCAGCTTTCGAGGGGGTGGCACGGGCTGCCAGGGTAGGGCAGGGCCGAACGGCGGACGCCCGACGGCTACCGGCGCGGCGCGGCGACCATGTGGGTGCGGTGGCGGTCGGCCACGGTGGCGAGGGTCTGCGCGCCGGGGGTGGCCCAGATCCGCTCGTTGAAGATCTCGACCTCGATCCAGCCGGTGTAGCCCGCGGCCGTGACCTGGTCGGTGAGGGAACGGAAGTCGATGTGGCCGTCGCCGACGTGGCCGCGCCCGAGCAGGACGTCGGCGGGCAGCGGCAGCGTCCAGTCGCACACCTGGTAGGCGGCGATGCGGCCGTCCCGGCCCGCCCGGTCGAGCTGTTCGGGCAGCGCCGGGTCCCACCAGACGTGGTAGCTGTCGACGACCACGCCGACCTGGGCGGCCGGGTGCGGCGCGGCGAGGTCGAGCGCCTGGCCGAGGGTGGAGACCACGGCGCGGTCGGCGCAGAACATCGGATGCAGCGGTTCGATGGCCAGCCGTACGCCGAACTGTCCTGCGTACGGGGCGAGTTCGGCGAGCAGGTCGGCGATCCGGGCGCGCGCGCCGGGCAGGTCACGGCTGCCCTCGGGCAGGCCTCCGGCGACCAGCACCAGGGTGTCGGTGCCGAGTTCGGCGGCCTCCTCGACGGCCCGCCGGTTGTCGTCGAGCGCGGCGCGGCGGCCCTCCGCTCCGGCGGCGGTGAGGAAGCCGCCCCGGCAGAGGCTGCTGACGGTCAGGCCGCTGTCGCGGACCAGCCGGGCGGCGCGGGCCGTTCCGGTCTCGGCGACCTTGTCCCGCCACAGGCCGATCGCCGGGATGCCCGCCTGCGCGCAGCCCCGGACGGCCTCGGGCAGGGACCAGTGCTTGGTGGTGATCTGGTTGAGCGAGAGCCGTTCCAGTCCGGGGGCGGCGGTGCCCCGTTCGGCGGGGTGAGGTGCGGTCACGCCGACCACCCGGCCAGGGCGAGGTAGCGGCGCATCCGGTCGGCCGCGAGCTCGGGGTCGGGGAGTACCCCGGCGGCGTCGGCGAGTCGGAGCAGTTCGACGAGGTGCGGTACGGACCGGCCGCTCTGGGCGCCGGCCACCATGGTGAAGTGCTCCTGGTGGCCGGCCAGGTAGGCGAGGAAGACCACACCGGTCTTGTACTGGTAGGTCGGCGCCGCGAAGAGGTGCCGGGCCAGCGGAAGCGTCGGGCCGAGCAGCGCGTCGTAGCGGGCGGTGTCGCCGGCGTCGAGGGCGTGCAGGGCTGCCGCGGCGTGGCCGGCGATCGGGTCGAAGACACCGAGCAGGGCGTCGCTGTGGCCGAGTTCGTCGCCCTTGATCAGTTCGAGGTAGTGGAAGTCGTCGCCGGTGTAGAGCCGCACCCCGGCGGGCAGGGCGCGGCGCAGCGCGATCTCCCGGTCGGCGTCCAGCAGCGACACCTTGATGCCGTCGATCCGCCCGGGGTGTTCGCGGATGAGGGTGAGGACGGTGTCGGTGGCCGCGTCGAGGTCGGCGGAGCCCCAGTAGCCGGCCAGTGCCGGGTCGAAGGCGGCGCCGAGCCAGTGCAGGATCACCGGCCGGGCGGACTGCCGGATCAGCCCGTCGTAGACGCGGAGGAAGTCCTCCGGGCCACGGGCGCGGGAGTTGAGGGCCCGGCTGGCCATCAGGACGGGCTGCGCGCCGGCCGCCTCGACCACGGCGAGCTGCGCCTCGTAGGCGTCCGCCACCTCGCTCAGGGCAGCGGCTGTGATGTCGCTCAAGGAGCTTGCCGGGTCGGTGAGTTGGTCGGTGCCGACACCGCAGGCGAGCCGGCCGCCGACGGCGCGGGCCGCCGCGCCGGAGCGGGTGATGAGTTCGCGGGTGGCGGCCCAGTCCAGGCCCATGCCGCGCTGGGCGGTGTCCATGGCGTCGGCGACGCCGAGGCCGAGCGACCAGAGGCGGTGGCGGAAGGCGAGGGTGGCGTCCCAGTCCAGGGCGGCCGGGGCGCCGGCGGCGTTGGCGCCGAGCGGGTCGGCGACGACGTGGGCGGCCGCGAAGGCCGTGCGGGAGGCGGGCGGGTGCGCGGGCAGGTCGAGCGGTGCGGGCTCGCGCAGCCGCAGCCGGCCGTGCCCGGGCAGGTCCAGTTCGGCCATCAGAGCACCAGCTCGGGGACGTCGAGGCGGCGGCCCTCGCGCGCCGAGCGCAGGCCGAGTTCGGCGAGTTGGACGCCCTTGGCGCCCTCCAGGAGGTCCCACGGGTAGGCGGAGCCGGTCGCCACGTGGCGCAGGAACAGCTCCCACTGCACCTTGAAGCCGTTGTCGTACTCCTCGTTCGCGGGCACCGGCTGCCACTGGGCGCGGAAGGGGTCGGTGGCCGGGAGGTCCGGGTTCCAGACCGGCCGGGGGGTGGTGGCCCGGTGCTGGACGCGGCACTCGCGCAGCCCGGCGACGGCGCTGCCCTCGGTGCCGTCGACCTGGAACTCGACCAGTTCGTCCCGGTCGACCCGCACCGCCCAGGAGGAGTTGATCTGCGCGACGACGCCGCCGGCCAGCTCGAAGACGCCGTACGCGGCGTCGTCGGCGGTGGCGGGGTAGGCCCGGCCCTGCTCGTCGACGCGGCGGGGGATGTGGGTGGCGGTGTGCGCGTACACCGTGCGGACGGGCCCGAAGAGGTTGTCCAGCACGTAGCGCCAGTGCGGGAACATGTCGAGGATCACGCCGCCGCCGTCCTCGGCGCGGTAGTTCCAGGACGGGCGCTGGGCGCTCTGCCAGTCGCCCTCGAAGACCCAGTAGCCGAACTCGCCTCGCACGGACAGGATCCGGCCGAAGAACCCGCCGTCGACCAGCCGCTTGAGCTTGCGCAGCCCGGGCAGGAACAGCTTGTCCTGGACGACGCCGTTGCGGACGCCGGCCGCCCGGGCGAGGCGGGCCAGCTCCAGGGCGGCGTCGAGGGATTCGGCGGTCGGCTTCTCGGTGTAGACGTGCTTGCCGGCGCCGATCGCGGCGCGCAGGGCGGCCTCCCGGGCGGGGGTCACCTGGGCGTCGAAGTACACCTCGGTGAGCGGGTGGGCGAGCGCCTCGTCGAGCGAGGTGGTCCAGTGCTCCAGGCCGTGGCGTTCGGCCAGGGCGCGCAGCTTGGCCTCGTTGCGGCCGAGCAGGATGGGTTCGGGCCAGAGCACCCGGCCGTCGTCGAGGTCGAGGCCGCCCTGCTCGCGGATGGCGAGGATCGAGCGGACGAGGTGCTGGCGGTGGCCCATGCGGCCGGTGACGCCGTTCAGGACGACGCCGATCACCTTGCGGTCCACGGGTGTTCTCCTTGCAGCTGGTAACGGGGGGGCGGTCAGGCCGTGCGGTGGATGCCTTCGGGGTGGACGGCGTGGGCGAACGGCAGGCCCCGCGCGTAGCGGGCGAGTTCGTCGGCCGCGGCGGCGGCCATCCGGTGCAGCTCGCCGCCGAGCGAGCCGGCCACGTGCGGGGTGAGCAGGACGTTCGGCAGTTCGTACAGCGGTGAGTCGGCGGGCAGGACCTCGGGGACGGTGACGTCGAGGACGGCGTCCAGGCGGCCGGCGACGAGTTCGTCGGTGAGCGCCTGCTGGTCGACCAGCGAGCCGCGGGAGGTGTTGACCAGGGTGGCGCCGTCGCGCATCAGGGCGAGCCTGCGGCGGTCCACCAGGTGATGGGTCTCCGGCAGTTCGGGGGCGTGCACGGTGACCACGTCGGAGGAGGCGCACAGGTCGTCCAGGCCGACGGCCCGGGCACCGAGCGCGGCGGCCTCGGCGGCCTCCACGTACGGGTCGTACAGCAGCAGGTCGAGGTCGTGCGGGCCGAGCAGTTCGAGCACCCGGCGCCCGATCCGGGAGGCGCCGACGATGCCCACTGTGCGCCGGTAGTTCCCGGCGGCGGCGTAGGCGCCCTGCCAGTCGTGCGGGGCGCGCCGGTGCCGGTAGTCCTCGCGGATCGCGAGCAGCCGCTTGTTGGCGAGCAGCACGGCGGCGACGGTGTACTCGGCGACGGGCAGCGCGTTGGCCCAGGCCGCCGAGGTCACCTGGAGGCCGCGCCGCCAACAGGCCTCGGTGACATGGTGCTTGACCGAGCCGGCGGCGTGGATGACGGCGCGCAGCCGGGGCGCGGCGGCCAGCACGGCCTCGTCCAGCGGCGGGCAGCCCCAGCCGCTGATGATGACCTCGGTGCGGGCCAGCGCGGCGGCGGCCTCGGGGGCGGCGAAGTCGTCCACGACCAGGTCGGGGTCGAGGTCGGCGAGGTCGGTGAGCCGCTGGACGGCGTGCCGGTCGAGCAGCCGGGCGGGCAGGGCGCGGTCCATTGCGAGCAGGGCGCGGGGCCTGCGGGCCGGGGCGGCGGGGGAGCGGATGTCGGCTGTGGTGGTGGTCATTTGACGCTTCCTGCGGTCAGGCCGGCCCGCCAGTGGCGTTGCAGGCCGACGAAGGCGGCCACCAGCGGGAGGACGGCGAGCAGCGAGCCGCTGACGACGAGGGGGTAGTACTCGGGGAAGGCGTGGGTCTGGGCGTTCCAGCTGAACAGGCCGAGGCTGACCGGGAAGAGCCGGTTGTCCGAGAGCATCACCAGGGGGAGGAAGAAGTTGTTCCAGATCGCGGTGAACTGGAAGAGGAACACCGTGACGAAGCCGGGCGTCATCATCCGCAGGCCGATCGACCAGAAGGTGCGCAGTTCACCCGCGCCGTCCATCCGGGCCGCCTCCAGCACCTCCCCGGGGACGTAGCCCGCGCAGAACACCCGGGCGAGGTAGACGCCGAAGGGGTTGACCAGGGAGGGCACGAAGACCGCCCAGAAGGTGTTGACCACGCCGAGGTCCGAGGCGAGCAGGTACATCGGCAGGGCCAGCGTGGTGGTGGGCACCAGCACGCCGAGCAGCACCAGGCCGAACAGCTTCTCCTTGCCGGGGAAGGCGTGGACGTGGAACGCGTACCCGGCGCAGACGCAGACCAGGGCGCAGGCCAGGGCGCCGAGCCCGGCGTACAGCAGGGAGTTGAGGTACCAGCGGAAGTAGATGCCGTCCCCGGTGGTGGCCAGCGCGTGCAGGTTGTCGCCGAGGTGCCAGGTGGCGGGGGAGAGGGCGCGCCCGCCGAGCAGGTCGCCGGTGTTCTTGGCGGCGGCGGTCACCAGCCACAGCAGCGGCAGCAGGGTGTAGGCGGTGGCGAGGACGAGGGCGCCGTTGACGGCGGCCTTGGAGAGCGTCCACGGCCGGCGGGGCGGGTGGCTGCGGGCGGCGGAGCGCTGCCGGGGGCGGCGTCCGGGGGCGAGCGTGGTCATCCGGTGGCCTCCGTCCGCCGGTCCGGGCGCGGGCGGGTGGCCCGGGTGACGAGGAAGGACAGCGCGGCGGCGGCGAGCGCGAGCAGCACCGAGGCGGCGGCGGCCAGGCCGTAGTCGCCCCGGTCGAAGGCGGCGGTGTAGGCGTACATGCTGGGCGTCCAGGTGGAGACGACGCCGGGGGAGGCGCCGTGCAGGATCATCGGTTCGGTGAAGAGCTGGAGCGAGCCGATCAGGGTGAACAGGCCGACCAGCACGATCGAGGCGCGGATGAGCGGGATCTTGACGCTGACGGCGGTCCGCAGCGGTCCGGCGCCGTCGACGACGGCCGCTTCGAGGACTTCGCGCGGGACGGCCTGGAGCGCGGCGTAGAAGATGACCATGTTGTAGCCGGTCCACTCCCAGAGCGCGATGTTGACCACGGCGGGCAGTGGCGCGCCGAACGGGTCGGGGTGGGCGCCGCCGGCGTTCAGCACGTCGATGACCGGGCTGATGCCGGGCGTGTACAGGTAGACCCAGATCAGCGCGGCGATGATGCCGGGCACCGCGTGCGGCAGGAACAGCGCCAGCTGGAAGAACCGGCGGGCGCGGGCCAGCGCCGAGTCCAGCAGCAGCGCGAGGAGCAGTGCCAGCCCCGTCATCAGCGGGATGTAGAGCAGGCAGTACTGCGCGGTGGTCCAGAAGCCCGAGCGGAACGCCTGGTCGCCGAGCGCCCGGGCGTAGTTGCCGAGGCCGGTGAAGACTGTCTCGCCGCCGCCGAAGCCGAGCCCGGACCGGTGCTCGGTGTACAGGCTGAGGTGGACGGCGTAGCCGATCGGAACGAGCGTGCAGGCCGTGAACAGGAGCACGAACGGGGCGAGCAGGACGGCCGGGGCCCCGTACCGCCCGCGCCGGCGGGCGCGGGCGGCGACGGCGGGCCCGGGCCCGGGCCCGGTGCGGGGCGGGTGGGCGGTCACTGCTTGACCTTGAGGCCGCGGTTCTTCAGCTCGGCCTGGGTGGACTGCTGCGCGGCGTCGAGGGCCGCCTGCACGGTGCCGCCCTGGGTGAGCTTGCCGAACGCGTCCTTGAGCGCGTTGTTGGTCGCGTTCATCGTCGGGCCCCACTGCCAGTTCGGCTTGATCGACTTCGCGGCGTCCGTGTAGAGCGCGTACACGTCCTGGCCGCCGTAGAAGTCGGCCTTGAAGGCCTCCTCGGCCACCGGGACGAGGGCGGGCGCGGCCGGGAAGGCGGAGGAGGTGCCGGAGGCGATCCGGGCCTTGATGCCCTCCGGCGTGGTGGTCGCCCAGGTGGCGAACTCGACGGCGGCCCCGGCCTTCTTGCTGTCCTTGGAGACGGCGAAGGTGGTGCCGCCGACCATGCCGCTGGCCGGGGTGCCGTCCCAGCTGGGCACCGGGGCGACGGCCCACGTGCCGGCCGCGTCGGGCAGGGTGCCCTTCAGCACCCCGCCGCCCCAGGAGGCGCCGAGGTAGCCGGCGGTCTCGCCCTTCTGCAGCGAGGCCGTCCACGGCTGGCTGAACGAGGGCTGGACGCGGACCAGGTCCTCGGCGATCAGCTGCTGCCAGTAGTCCGCGGTCGGTTTGGTCCCGGCGCCGTTGAGGTCGACGCTCCAGGCGTCGTCGCGGCCGGTGAACCAGTGGGCGCCGGCCTGCCAGGCCATCGCCTCGAAGGTGGCCGGGTCGTCGGGGAAGAAGGTGGCGATCCGGGTGTCCGGCTGGGCCTGCTTCAGTTTCTGCGCGGCGGTGCGGAATTCGTCCCAGGTCTTCGGCGGGGTGAGGCCGGCCCGGTCGAAGAGGTCCTTGCGGTAGTAGAAGGCCTGCGGCGAGGCGTCCAGGGGCAGCGCCCAGGTGCGGCCGCCGAGGGTGGTCAGGTCCATGGTCTGCGGCAGGTACTTCGCCCTGAGCTCGCCGGGGACGAGCTTGGAGATGTCCTGGACGGCGCCCTGGCTGACGAAGTCCGGCAGTTGGGCGTACTCGACGTTGAACACGTCGGGGGCGTTGCCGGCCTTCACCGCGTTGGAGATCTTGGCGTACCCGCCGGCCGTGCCGGAGGGTATCTCCTCGTAGACCACGTTGACGTCGGGGTGGGAGGCGTTGAAGGCGGCGACGACCTCCTTCGTCCCCTTGGACCAGGCCCAGAAGGTCAGCGTGACCGGCTTGCCGTCGTCGGCCTTCGGGGCCCCGCCGCCGCTGCCGGCGCAGGCGGCGAGGAGGACGGTGGACAGCAGGCCGCCGGCGGCCGCGCGGAGGAGTCTGCGCCGGGGGTGGGGGAGGGGGAGCGGGAGTGAGGGCATGCACGACTCCGGGAGAGGGGGGCGCGGCCGGGGGTCAGGGGGGCTGCCGGTGGCCGCGACCGGGCGGGCAAGTGGTCGCCATCCTGGGCGGGCGATCGATCGAAGTCAAGAGATCTGGATCAAATGATCCATTGCGATCAAAAGCCTTGACGAACGATCAACCGCTTTCTAGATTCCCCGCACGGGGCGCGACTCCCGAGCCCCGGGCCATGGAGGACACCGCCGTGCTGCTGCCCCCGGAAGACCACGCCCTCAGCCCCCGCACCGGCTGGACCAGAGCCCACTGGGAGGCCGCCGCCGACGGGCTGCTCGACGCCGTCCTCCCCTGGGCCGGCCCCGGACACGCGCTGATCGACCTCCCCGGCCCCCGGCCGAGCTGGTCCGGCCGCCGCTCCGACGCCCTCGAAGGCTTCGCCCGCACCTTCCTCCTCGCCGCCCTGCGGATCGCCGGCGCCGGCGGCGCCGACCCCCACGGCCTGCTCGACCGCTACGCCGCCGGACTCGACGCCGGCACCCGCCACCCCACCACCGCTCGCGACCTCACCGACGACGACCCGGCGTCCTGGCCCGTCGTCACCGACCGCGGCCAGGCCATGGTCGAGGCCGCCGCCATCGCGTTCGCCCTGCGGCTGACCCGCCCCTGGCTCTGGGACCGCCTCCCCGCCGACGTCCGGACCAGAACTGCCCGGTGGCTCGCCGAGACCCTCCACCGCACGCCCAACGACAACAACTGGTGGCTCTTCCCGCTCGCCGTCGGCGGCTTCCTCGCCGAGGCCGGCATCGAGGAGCACGCCGCCCGCGCCGCCGTCCGGCGCGGACTGGACCGCGTCGACCGCTTCTACCTCGGCGACGGCTGGTACACCGACGGCCGCCCCCGCGCCTTCGACCACTACAACGGCTGGGCCCTGCACCTCTACCCCGTGCTGCACGCCCACCTCGCCGACGACCGCGCCCTGCTCGCCGAGTACGGCCCCCGGCTCGCCGCCCACCTCGCCGACCACGCCCACCTGTTCGGCGGCGACGGCGCGCCGGTGCACCAGGGCCGCTCGCTGATCTACCGGTTCGCCGCCGCCGCCCCGCTCTGGGCCGGCACGCTCACCGGCCACACCCCGCTCACCCCCGGCACCACCCGCCGACTCGCCTCCGGCGCCCTGCGCCACTTCCTCGACCGCGGCGCCACCGGCCCCGACGGCCTGCTCACCCTCGGCTGGTACGGCCCCCACCCCCCGCTCGTCCAGCCCTACTCCGGCCCCTCCTCGCCCTACTGGGCGGCCTCCGGCTTCCTCGGCCTGCTGCTGCCCGCCGGCCACCCCGCCTGGACCGACCGCGAGGAGCCCGCCCCCGCCGAACGCCGCGACACCGTCCGCGCGCTGCCCGGCCCCGGCTGGCTGGTCCAGTCCACCGCGGCCGACGGCCTGGTCCGCCTCCACAACCACGGCAGCGACGACCAGCCCGCCGACCGCGTCCACCCCGACGACCCGTACTACGCGCGGCTCGCCCACTCCACCGCCACCGGCCCCGTCCACACCGGTCCGGCCGACAACCACCTCGCCCTGCTGGTCGACGGCGAACCCACCGAACGCGGCCCGATCACCCCGCTCGCCACCGGCGACGGCTGGGCGGCCTCCACCCACCGCCCCCGGGCCGGCGGACACCCCCTGCCCGGCGTCACCGTCACCTCGCTGACCCTCGCCCACGGCGCCGACGAGGTCCGCGCCCACCTGGTCGTCGGCGCCCCGCCCGGCACCCCGCTGCGCGAGGGCGGCTGGGCCGTCGCCGGAGACCACCTGCCACCCGCCCGGCCCGGCACCGCCGCTGCCTCTGCCACCGCGACCGCCCACACGCTGGACGGCCGGCTGCTGACCAGCGAACTGCGCGCCCTGCACGGCTACGCCGCCGCCCGCACCAGCCCCGTCCCGGACGGCACGGCCTTCGGGTCGGCCGCCGCCCTGCCGGTCCTGACCGGCGCCACCGGCGGGGCCGTCCACCTGCTGGTGTGCGCAGCCCGCCTCACCGCAGCCCGCCTCACCGCCGCCGCAGGCGAGCTCCCGCCGCTAGGTGGCCCGACGGCGGACGTGGCGGCCGCTCCCGACGAGGCCTACCGGCTGCGGGTGCGGTGGGCCGACGGCACCGTCCACGAGGCGGAGCTGTCGCCGGGAGCGGCCTTCGCCCGCCGACTTCCGCCCGGCGACCGAACCTGAGGAGCACCCGTGCCGCTCGCCCTGTCCACCCTCGGCCTGCCCGATCTGCCGCTCGCCGCCGCCGCGCGCCTGGCCGCCGACCACGGCTGGCACGGGCTGGAACTGCGCTGCGCCCCGGGCCAGCCGGTCCACCCCGGCCTGACCGCCGACGGGCGGCGCGCCGCGGTGCGCGCACTGGCGTCCACCGGGACGGTTCCGCTCGCGCTGGCCTCCTACCTCGGCATCGCCGCCCCGGGCGCGGACGCCCCGCTTCTCGCCGACCTCGGCGGTCACCTGGAACTCGCCGCCGACCTGGGTTGCCCGGCCGTCCGGGTCTTCCCGCGCGGCGGTGCCGCGCCCGGCCCGGCGGCGGCCGACGAACGGGCTGATGAGCGTGCCGCCCGGCGGCTGGCCGCCGTCGCCGGCCGCGCGGCCGAGCTCGGCGTCCGGGTCCTGGTCGAGACGCACGACTCGCACCCGACCGGCCGCGACCTCGCCCGGCTGCTCGCCCCCGTCGACCACCCGGCCGTCGGCGCCCTGTGGGACCTCCAGCACACCGTCCTCGGCGGGGAGCCGCCGCAGGCCACCCACCGGGCGCTAGCCGGCCGGCTGGGCCACGTCCAGGTCAAGGACGTCGCCTCGGCCGTCGACCGCACGCCGCTGCCGCTCGGCGCCGGCACCCTGCCGATCGCCGCCTGCCTCGCCCTGCTGCCGGCCGACGCCTGGGTCTGCTGGGAGTACGAGGCGCCGTGGTACCCCGAGGCCGCCCCGCTGGCTCCGCTGCTCGGCGCGGCCGCCGCCTGGCTGGCGGGACTGCGGCGGTAGCGCTCCCCGGCCCGGCCCGTGGGCGGACCGCCCTGCGAAGGTGGCAGCTGGACGGGCCCCCGGCCGGGGGCTGGGGGTTCAGCCGCCGCAGGAGGTGCGGATGCGCAGGGCCGGGAGCAGGGAGATCCGGTGCACCGGCAGATCGGGCCCGGCGGTGAGACGGCGCAGCAGGAGGCCGACGGCGGTCTCGCCGACCGCGCGGGTCGGCGGGGCGACGGCGGTCAGCGGCGGGGCCGCCAGGGCGGCGAACACGTCGTCGTAGGCGATCAGCGCGAGGTCGGCGGGCACCGCGAGGCCGCGGGCGCGGAGCAGCGGGAGCAGCTGGATCGCGTCCTGGTCGTTGTGGATGAGGGCGGCGCGGACGCCGTCGGACACGGCGTCGGCGATCAGCCCGGCGAGCCGGTCGGAGTCGGCGGGGCGGCCGTCGTCACCGAGGGTGTCCAGGACGGGCAGGGCGGCCAGTCCGAGCAACCTGGTGCCGTACTGGTAGCCGGCCCGGACCTCCCGGGCCGTCCAGGAGTCGCCGCGGGCCGCGAGCAGGACCCGGTCGTGGCCGAGGTCGGCGAAGTGGCGCAGCGCGAGGAGGACGCCCTGCCGGTGGTCCGAGCCGACGGAGTCCAGGCCGGCGCCGGGGCCCCCGTACTCGGGGGCGCCGCGTTCGACCAGGACGGCGGGCACCGGCAGGTCGTCCAGCCAGTCGTGGGCCTGCGCGGGCCGGCCCGGCAGGAGGTTGGGCGCGAGCAGCAGCCCGTCGAGGCCGGACTCCAGCAGCCGTTCGGCCTGCGTGCGGTCGTCGCGGGCCTCGTACGGGGCGATGCCGAGGACCAGCCGGGCGCCCGCCGCCGTCGCGGCGGCCCGGGCTCCGTTGATCAGCTCGTCGAAGTACGACCCGACGGAGGGCACGAGCAGCCCGAGGGCGCGGGTCCCGCCCTCGCCGTCCGTCGGCTTCTCCGGTGTGCGCCGTACGACGAATCCGTGTGAGCGCCCCACCCGGCCGGCCTCGGCCAGCGCGGCGACGTCCCGCCGCACGGTCACCGCCGGAATGGCGAGCCGCGCCGCCAGGTCGGCGAGCCGCAGGGGCCCGCTCGCCTCGCCGACGGCCTTGAGGATCAGGTCCCGACGTTCCTCGGCCGAGATGGTCATCGCCTGTCCCCCGTACTGCTCCGAACCGCCGCTGGTTGATCGGACCATATCTTTCGATCGACTTCCGATCAAGTATGACCGTGATGCCGCACCCGGTACCGCACCGGCCTGCCCGCGCGTCCACGGCGACGGCCCGCCCGGCCTGACCTCAGGCGCAGTCCTTCCGCCCGCCCTTCGCACTCGCGGGGAATCCGCCGCGCCCGTGCATGATCGGATTCCAGCCGCGCACTGGCGGAAAGCCACCTTGCCCACCCGTCACGTCGAGTGAGAGCGTCGACACGTTAAGTGTTGATCACCGGCCGTCGCGTTCCCGGCGGCCAACGGCTTGTGAGGTGGCGGGTTTGACGGAGGTTCAGCATCTGGCGCGGGTCTACAGCGACCGCTCCTATGTGCACACCACGACCGTGCGGCACCAGGGCAGCACGGTCGCCTTCGCGATGGACGACCAGCGACGGATCGTCTACACGGTCCTCGACCTGTCGCAGCACGACGAGGCGCGCGGGGAGGCGGATGCGGCGTACTGGTCGGAGAACCCGCTGCCGCTGCCGTTCCCGGCGGAGCTGGCCCGGGTCGGCTACGCGGTGGCCGGTGCGGTGCGGATGCCCGTGGTCAAGCGCGGCGGGCGGGTCGAGGCGGATCCGGCGGAGCGGCTCGGCGACGACGAACTGGACCCGTTCCTGTCCAGCACGGCCAGGCTCGGTGCGGCCGCGCCCTTCCACGTGGTCTCCGACGGCACCCACCTGTACGTGCTGCGCCAGTCGATCCGGGCCGACGACGCGGACGCGGTCTTCCGGCTCGCCGACGGCACCGGCTCCTCGGCCGACCCGACCCGCACCGACTACCTCGCCGGCGGCGGTGCGGGCCGGACGCCGGTGGTCGACGCCACGCTGCTCTGCGACCGGTTCCTGCTGGTCGGCGGCGAGTTGAAGCCGGTGCTGGAGGTCCGCTACCGCCGCAGCCGGCACAAGGGCCGCCCGGACTCCGCGAAGGACAGCCTCGGCACCCGGGACATGGAGGGCCGGGCGTTCATCGAGCCGACCCAGGAGCTCAACTTCGTCCGCAACCTCTCCCGCGGCCGGTTCACCGCCCTGCTGGTGCCCACCGCCGTGCACGGCAGGGAGCGCTGGCAGATCTTCGCGCACAACGACGCCACCGCCCGGATCGACGGCTTCAGCGTCGAGCGCAGCCGCGACGGGCTGTTCAACACCCAGGGCTCGCAGGCCTGGACCAGCCCCGACGAGCGCTACCGCGAGGCCGTCTACGAACCCGCCCCCGGCACCTGCCCGTTCACCGGCCGGCCGCTGGTACCGGCGGTGAGCGAGAGCGGCCACGCCGAGACGGCGCTGCGCTTCGACGGCGTCGACGACGTGGCCGAGCTGCCCGCCAACGCCCTCCAACTCGCCGACGCGGACTTCACCGTGGAGTTCTGGGCCCGGCGCACCGCGACCGGCGGCCAGGAGGACTTCCTGATCGGGCACGGCGCGGCCGCCGGCGCCCGGCTGCGCAGCCTGCACATCGGCTTCCGTTCGGACGACACCTTCGCCTTCGCCTTCTACGCCGACGACCTGAACGTCGGCCGGCGCACCAGCGACACCGACTGGCACCACTGGGCCTGCGTCTTCGTCCGCGCCACCCGCGAGCAGATCGTCTACCGCGACGGCGTCGAACTCGGCCGCCGCACCACCGACATGCCCTACGCCGGTCTCGGCCCGCTGACCCTGGGCCGCGCCCTCGGCTCGTTCGGCCGCGCCGAACTGGACGAGGTCCGGATCTGGAACCGCCCCCGCAGCGGCGACGAGCTGGCCGCCGACCGCGGCCGCCGCCTGATCGGCAACGAGCCCGGCCTGGCCGTCTACTACCGCTTCGACGAGGGCGCCGGCGACACGCTGTACGACCAGACGGACAACGCCCGCAACGCGGCTCTGCGCGGCGGGCCGGCCTGGATCACCTCCGAGGCCCCGATCGGCGACAACCCCGGGGTGCGCCGCGACAGCTTCGCCTTTACCGGGCGCACGGTGGTCTCCGGCCTCTCCGCCGTCCTGCACCACCAGCAGGAGGCCTCCCCGGCCGGGTACGACGGCGCGGCCAAGCCCGTCAAGCGCCAGGCCCGGGTGCTGCTCGCCTGCGCCACCGGCGGGCCCGACCCGGTGACCGGCAAGGCCACCGACGACGCCTACCTCGCCACCCTCGACCTGGGCGTCGGCGGGGACGGCCGGCTGGCCGAGATCCCGGACCGGGTGGCCCTGCCGGTGCTCGCCGCCCCCGACTCCAGCGGCGCCGTGGACGCCGTCGGTGACCTGGACGCCCAGGTGGCCAAGCTCGTCCGGGACGTGGCCAACTCCGAGGCGGAGATCGCCCGCCTCCAGCAGGAGACCGCCGAGGTCCCGGAGTTGGAGCGCCGGCGCGCCGAACTGCGGGCAGGCCAGGACGACGACGTCACCCTCTGGCGCTACCGGCTGCGGTTCAGGCTGCCCAAGGACGGCCGGGACCAGTACCTCGCGGTGGAGAACGACCGCAAGGACGCGACGGCCCCGCTGGTGCGCACCGCCAACCGGACGGCCGCCTCCACACTGTGGACCTTCGAATCCACCGGCACCAACCTCAACGGCGTCCCCTGCTACTTCCTGCGCAACGTCGACTCCGGTCTGGACATGAACCTCTCCGGCGGGAAGACCGACAACGACACCCCGCTGATCCAGTACCGCCGGGAGGCCGACAACGACGCCACCCACTTCGCGCTGGACAGCTGGAACGGCCGAGGCCTGGTGGTCCGCCGCAGCGGCAAGCTGGTCTGCGCCCGGGACAGCCAGGGCGACCGCATCGTGCAGTACGACTACGGGACGGTCAACGCCTCCGGCGAGGGCGTCATCGTGCTGGAGAAGGACGGCGCCTCCGGCAGGCCGGGCGCGAGTGCCGCCCAGCGGAACCAGCAGATCCTGGACATCGACAATCGGCTGCTGACACTGGGCGGAAAGCAGGACGCGCTCGCCCGCCACCGCCGCGACCTGCCGGCCCGGCAGGCCCTGCTGGCAGCCAAGCGCGAGGAGCTGGGCCGGCTCACCGGCGGCGTGCGCGGCTCCGACGACATCGCCCTGCCGATGTCCCAGCTCTCCGTCGACCGCACCGGCCTCAGCAGCTCCGGCGCGCTGCTCGCCTTCGCCCGGGGCAGTGACCGGCCGTTCCTGCTGGACAGCGCCACCGGCAGCCTGGTGCTCTACTTCCGGGGCGCCAACGGCCAGTTCTTCGCCGGCTACTACGACACGCAGGTGCTGCGCTCCTCCCGGCGGCTGACGGCCGGCGGCAAGGCGCTCGCCTTCACCGCCCGCGATGCCGCCACCGACCTGGCCGCGGCGGAGATCACCGTCGAGGTCGGCGACAACCCGGCCCAGGTCAAGCTGACCATCCGCCGGGACGGGCAGAGCGAGCAGTGGTCCCACCTGCCCCGCCGGGCCGAGGACTTCGCCGCCGTGGTCAACGGCGCGGCCGAACAGCCGGTGCCGATCGGCACCGTGCTGCGGATCGACGGCGGCGTGGTGGAGTTCACCGAGGGCACCCTCGCCCGGCTCGCCGGCCCCGGCTTCGTCACCGTCGGCGGCCACGGCTTCCGCTTCGAGGGCGACCACCCCGCCGGCAGCAAGTCGCTGAAGCTGGGCGCGGGCGCGGACCCGACGGTGCTGAAGCCGGGCATGGGCGTGCAGCGGGTGCGCTACGACCAGCGCTGGGCCACCGCCTCCGCGCCCGGTGTGGCGCTCTCGTCCGGCTCCCGGCTGGTCACCGTCGACCCCGGCGGCCTCGCCGAGATCCCGGTCGGCACCGCCGGCGACCTGCTGCGCGGCCACGGCGGACGCTGGCGCGCCGACATGCCCGGCCGCGCCTACGCCTTCGACGGGCAGGGGCGCTTCCTGGCCCTGCCCGCCGAGCAGCTGCCGCGGGCCGCCACCCCCGGTGACCTCACCCTGGAGGCCTGGGTGAACCCCGAGCGGGTCGAGGGCCCGGTGCGGCTGGTGCACGCCAACGCGGGCGACACCCCGTACGGCCTGGGGCTGCTCGGCGGCCCCGCCGCCTCGGCGCTGGCCTACGACGGGGTGAGCGCCGCCGCGGTGGTGCCCGGCGCGTTCGGCTTCGGCGACGGCGACTTCACCGTCGAGTTCTGGGCCCGCCGCACCGCCGTCGACGAGCGCGACCACTTCGTCCTCGGGCACGGCGGCGACCAGGGCCGCAACAACGAGAGCCTGCACATCGGCTTCCGGTCGAACGGCAAGTTCACCTTCGCCTTCTTCGGCGACGACCTGGACACCACCCAGCGGTTCGGCGACACCCAGTGGCACCACTGGGCCTGCGTCTTCGAACGCGGCACCAGCCAGCAGGTGGTCTACCGGGACGGCCAGGAGATCGCCCGCCGCACCGCGAGCGCCCCCTACCGGGGCCAGGGCAGGCTCTCCCTGGCGCAGGTGCCCTTCCAGGCCACCAAGTTCGCCTCCCTACAGATCGACGAAGTCCGGCTCTGGTCCAGCGCGCGCGGCGGCGACGACGTGCGCGCCGCGATGAAGCGCCGGCTCACCGGCGGCGAGACCGGGCTGCTCGGCTACTGGCTCTACTCCGCCCCGGCGGCCGGTGCGCAGCCCGTGCTGGCCGACCGTTCCGGCAACCAGCGGCACGCCGAACTGCGCGGCAAGCCGGGCCCGGTGCCCGCGCCGTCGCCGATCGAGGGCGGCCGCTACTGGGCCGTCGCCACCGTCGGCGATCGCCGGGTGGTCAGCCGGGAGACCTTCCCGCTGAGCGAGTGGAGCCACTTCGCCGCCGCCTACCAGCAGTCCTGGGCCGTCCGGTTGGACGGCGAGGCCTACCTGGAGGTCGCCGACGACGACGCCCTCGACATCGCCGACGACCTGACGCTGGAGGTCTTCGCCCGCCTCGACCGGCTCGGCGAGACCCAGGGCCTGCTCTCGAAGGGCCGCACCGCCGACGGCGCGGGCGGCAGCGTGCCGTACCGCCTGGCGGTGCTGCCCGACGGCAGGCTGGAGTTCGCCTTCGAGGAGCCCGAGGGCCGGGCCGTGCGGTACACCTCCACCGAGGGCGTCAAGGCCGGGGCGTTCCACCGGATCGCGGTGGTCCGCAAGAGCGGGCGCTCGATGCAGGAGCAGAAGGGCACCCGCCAGATCACCGCGGCCGGGGCCGACGGCAAGCCGGTGACCCAGAGCGTCGAGCTGGTCGAGTCGGTGGCGGTCCGCGAGTGGCAGGACATCCGCTTCCACCTGGACGGCCGGGAGATCGGCACGGCCCGCTACGAGGGCCCCGGCCCGCGCGGCAACGACGCGCCGCTGGAGCTGGGCCGGGCCCGCGACGGCTCCGTCGTGCAGCGGCTGACCGGCGTGCTCGCCGAGGTCCGGATCTGGGGCGCCGCCCGCGACGCCGCCCGGCTCGGCACCGCCGTCACCGCCCGCGACCGGGGCCTGATCGCGCACTGGCGGTTCGAGGAGAACGCCGGCGGCACGGCGGCCGACGCCACCGGCTCGCACCCCGCCCGGCTGCGCGGCGCCCGCTGGGTCCGCAACCCCGACCCGCGCGGCAGCGTCTTCCGGCTCTACCGCAACGGCGTCGCCGTGGCCTGCGACCCGGCGGGCACCCCCGGCGCCCCCGACAGCGCGGCCCTCGCCGACGCCGGCGACGCCCAGCTGACCCTGGGCGCGGTGATCAGGGGCGGCAAGGCCGCGGAGTCGTTGAACGGCGTGCTGGAGGAGGTGCGGATCTGGCGCACCGCCCGCACCCACGAGCAGTTGCTCGACAACCTCTTCACCCGGCTCAAGGGCGAGAAGGAGGACCTGGTCGCCTACTGGCCGTTCGACCGCGACTCCACCGAGCCGGACGTCGCCCAGGTCCGCGACGACGGCCTGCGCGGCAACCACCTGCGCCTGGGCGCCGAGGCCACCCGCCCGCGCACCGTCCTGTCCAGCGCGCCGGTCTCCACCGACACCGCGCAGGTCCGCTCGGCGCTGGCCGGCATGCGCACCCCGTTCCACGAGACCGTCTCCGCCGCCCCGGCCGTGGCCGAGTACGCCGACATGCAGTACGGCGTCCGCGGCGAGGCGTTCGGCGTCCTCAAGCGCGCCTACAGCTACCTGCGGGACGGGCGCTGGCACCTGGTCACCGGCTACAAGGTCGGCGAGCTGGTGAGCGAATGGGTCAGCCAGATCCAGTTCGACCCGCAGCTCGTCGGCTACGTGGAGGGCGCCCCGCCGGTCCCCTCGGAGAACCTCACCGCCGGGCTCACCGACCCCGGCAGCGACACCTTCGAGGGCGCCTCCTCCGTCCAACTCACCGAGGCCGAGCAGGTGGTGCGCTCGCTGTCCTCCGCCAAGGAGCGCAGCGTCGACGCCGCCTTCGGGTTCGCCCTGTCCAACGAGGTGGACGTCGACGTCTGGATGATCACCGCCCCGCTCGGCTTCGGCATCGCCAAGGCCATCGCCAAGGGCGGCGTCTCCGCCGGCGTGCGCGGCAACCTGGAGTTCTCCAACAGCTGGGCGGAGGAGACCTCCGTCTCCCAGGGCGAGAACACCGCCCGCACCACCAAGGTCTCCCTCACCGGCCACTGGGAGGACCCGGGCCGCCTGCTCAACCCCGCCACCGGCCGCCGCTACGTCCCGGCCAACACCGGCTTCGCCGTCGTGCAGTCCCAGACCGCCGACGTCTTCGCCCTGCGCCTGGCCCACAGCGGGGCCCTGGTCGCCTACCGCATCCAGCCCAACCCCGACATCCCCAAGGACTGGAACGTCATCCCGTTCCCGATCAACCCCCGCTACACCAAGCAGGGCACCCTCGACGGCACCGTCGGCTTCGACGAGCGCGGAAAGGTCGCCGACCCCGACTACCGGGGCACCCGCGAGCGCGGCGAGTACAGCTACTTCAAGCCCCGCGAGGCGTACGCGCTCAAGCGCCGCATCCAGCGCGACCAGCAGCGCCTGCACAGCTACTACGACACCGTCTCCACCGAGACCCACGCCCCCGACCCCACCGCCCAACGGGCCGGCCGGGTACTCGGCGGCGCGATCGGCACCGACGCCTCGCCGGCCCGCGAGCGGGGGACCACCGACAGCGCCACCGGCCAGGGCTTCTCCCGCCGGGACCTGGTCAACACCTACGTCTGGACCGCCGCCGGAGGGTTCTTCGCCGAGACCACCGAGACCACCGACGTGGTCAGCGAGACGACCTCGGGCTCGTACTCGCTGTCCGGATCGGTCGGCACCTCGGTCGGCACCTCCTTCCAGATCGCCGGCATCGGCATCGGCGCCCAGCTGGACGCCTCCGTCGGCGGCGGGATGACCGCCACCCGCGCCCGGGGTAAGGAGGCCACCCGCTCCTTCGGACTGAACGTGGAGGTCAACCCCGCCACCAACCTCCAGCGCTACGACCAGGACCGCAAGCCCGTCTTCGACCAGGACGGCCAACCCGTCAAGGTGCCCGGCAAGGTGGACGCCTACCGCTTCCTCAGCTTCTACCTCGGCGAGGACAGCGAGCACTTCGAGACCTTCTTCCACAAGGTCGTCGACCCCACCTGGCTCGCGAACGGCAACGACCCCAACGCGGCGGCGCTGCGCCAGGCCCGCCAGTCGGACCGCAAGCCCCCGTGCTGGCGGGTGCTGCACCGGGTCACCTTCGTCAGCCGGGTGCTGCCCGCCGTCCCGCCGGCCGGGGCGCCGCCGCTGGAGAAGGCCATGCGCCAGCTCGACGTGGAGAGCAACTACGAGCTCATCCGCCGCCTCGACCCGTACGTGAAGGGCGCCGCCACCGGCCTGCCCGAACTCGCCGAGGCCACCCGCTCCGCGCTCGCCGCCCAACTGCCGGAGTTGCTCCCGCACGCGGCGGACGTGACCGGCTTCCTCGCGCAGTACTACGGCGTGGACGCCTGAGCACCCAGGTCCGCTCTGTCGGATCACGTCGCGCGCCCGGCGTGATCCGAAAGAGCGGGCCCACCACCGAGGGCTGACCTCACGGCTCAAGGCCTCGCCGACGGCGAGGCCTTGAGCCGTGTTCAGGTCCCGTGCCCGCTCGCGCGCGGCCGTTGGAGCAGCAGGTCGGCCTGGAGCCTGCTGGTCACGCCGAGTTCGGTGTTGATCCGGAGACGATTGGTTGACAACCGCACCCGCAGGAGCCCGGCGCGGCGTCAGTAGTTCGCGGACTCCTCCAGGACCCACCAGGCCCACAGGCTGAACGGGGTGCCGATCCCGCCCACGACGACCGCGATCCACAGCGGCCAGTAGCCGCCGTCGGTGACGGGATCCCGCTGCGGGTGGACGGGATCGATCCGCACGTCGACCCGGTGCCCGTCGGGCCACTGCACGTCCGTGCCCTCGGCGGCGCGGTACTCGTGCCCGTCCGCCGTCCAGAGGAAGGTGCACTCGGTACTGGTGTCACCGCTGTTGTGGCAGCCGGTGACGGTGGCGGACACCCGCAGCGTGGCGTGCAGGTCGCGGTCGTGCTCGTGGAACCAGCCGCTGAGGGAGAAGGCGAAGCAGCCGGCGAAGGTGCAGAGCATCAGGGCGAGCATGGCGCCGTGGAACAGGGCGGCGACGGAGCCGGAGCGCGGGCTCTCGCCCAGGGCCGGCCGCACCGGTGAGGCCAGCGCCGCGAGTGCCGCCGCACCGGCCGCGCCGATCCAGCCGGTGTACCAGGGCGTGGATCCCCACGGCGTGCAGGCCGTCGTCACCGCGCCGACCAGCGTGGTGGCCCAGGCCGCCCGTTGGAGCAGACGCGTGGCGGCGCGCGCCCGGCGGCGCAGCCCGCCGGAGGGGGCAGGAGGAGGGGCGGGGGGTCGCTCGTCCGCGATGGTGGTCACCCGGCCACGCTGGCAGAGGGCCGGGCCGGGCACCAGCAAGCGGCGCTCACCCCCGGCGTTCAGCAGCGCTTACGGTGTCGCGACGGGCGGGTCGGCGGGTGTGTTCGGCTCGCTGGGGTCGACCAGGTGGCCGTTCACGCGCGGCTCACTCTCGGTCAGGCCCTGGGCCGCCAGCCGCTCGCTCGCCGCCAGCAGCGCGCTCTGCAGCGCCTCGGCCGCCGCCCGCACCGCCGGCGGCGCCCCCCACGGTCCGGTGCGGCGCAGCAGGCGCACCAGGTAGGTGCCCGGTACCGGCAGCGTGGTGACGGTGCCGGCGCCCGGGCCGATCAGGGCGGCGGCGTTCGCGGGCAGGATCGCCGCGCCCAGACGGGCGGCGAGCATGGTGTAGACGGCGAAGCGGTAGCGGGCGGTGTGCTCGACCAGGGGCACGATGTCGTGCCGGGCTGCCAGGCGTCGGAAGGCCAGCTGCCGGGGTGAGCCGGCCGGGGCGGCGATCCAGGGGCGGCCGGACAACTGGGCGGGGTCGGTGAGCGGGGGCCAGTCGGAGGGGACGACCAGGCGGTAGGCGTCCTCGAACATGACGCTCGCCTCGACGCCGGGCGGCAGCGGGGTGGGTTCCTGCCGGTCGTCCTCGATGACCAGGACGTCCAGTTCGCCCAGGCGCAGGGCGCGCAGGCCCTCCTGCCGTCCGGTCTCCACCAGGCGGGGGGCCAGGTCGGGGTGGGTGCGGGCGAGCAGGTGGACGGCGGTGGTGGCGAAGAACGTGATGGCGGGCGGCGGCACACCGATGGCGACCGGGCCGGCGGCGGCGGCGCCGAGTGCGCGCAGGTCGCGGGCGGCGTCCTGGAGCGCCTGGCCGATCCGGTCGCCGTAGCCCGCCAACAGGCGGCCGGCGGCGGTCAGTTCGGCCCGTCCACCGGTGCGGTCCACCAGGGGGACGCCGACCTCGCGTTCCAGCCGGCCCAGTTGCTGGGACACCGCGGAGGGGGTGTGGCCCAGCGCGCGCGAGGCGCCCGCCACGCTGCCGGCGTCGGCGATCTGGCGCAGGATCAGCAGCCTCTTCGGGTCGAGTTCCACCACTGTGCCGCCCTTTCGCCGCGCCCGGGGTCGAGGACGCCCATCCTGGCAGAGGCCGGACGCGGCGGCGGCGGCCGGGCGGCGGGCCTGCCGGTCGGTTTGAGGGCGAAGCCGTTCGCCGGGCACCTCTCCTCGCCCTTCCCGAAGGGCAGGCAGGCGCGCCGCTGCCCGTCGGCCGGCCGCTCCCGGCGCGAGGGGCGGGACTCCAGCGGGTCGTCCCACACGCCGCGTGCGCAAACAGTCACCGGCGTGCAGCCGGAACCATCCGATCGAAGCCGGGTGCTGGCTCGCGGCCGACGAATCGTCGGGAAAGCGCTGCTGCGGCCGCCATGCGAGGTCCGGGCCTGGCGGAGAGTAGCCTGGACATCACCGAAGGCACCTCGCATGCCGGGCAAGACAACTGGCGTCGTCTCCGGCGAACGACGATGCCGGATCCGGCCCGAGGCCGGGTCCGGGGACAGGTCTTCGATCATGACCACGACCCTCGATCGCGCGATGGCGCCCACCGCCCCGGTACCCGCAGCACGGCTCTCCCGGGTGCCCGAGGGCACCCGGCCCGGTCGGCTGGACGGCGCCTGGTGGCCCCGCTCGCGTGACCTTCTCCTCGAACTCCCTTCCCTCGCCGCAGCGTTGGACGGTCCGTGGGGGCGGGTCACCCGGGCCACCGTGAACCCCGCGCAGTGGCCGACCGTCCCGCACCGGGCCCCGGTCGCCGGGCACACCGTCCACGTGGGCTGGTTCACCGTCGAGCAGGACGAGCACCTGATCGTGGTCTGCTCGTACGCCCCGCTGCGGCTGAACCTGCTGGTCGTACCGCCGGAGACGGACGCCGTCACCGCCGAGCGGCTGATGGCCCGGGCGGCCGACCCCGCCGACAGCCGGACCGCGAGCGAACTGCTCGCCTCGGAGCCGGCCCGCGGCGCGGCCGGACCGGAACCCGGTACCGACGTCCTGCCCTCGGCGGTCGTGCCCGCCACCGGCGCGGGCGAGGCCGGCCGGCGGGCGGACGTCGCCCGAAGCCGCGCCGCCTCCTGGCCCGCCGGCGCGTAGCGGTCCGGGTGCGGACACGCTGGACAGTCCTCAGACGTGGAACGGGACGGTGGTGACGACGATCTTCGGCAGTGGGCGGAGCGCCCTGCGCAGGCGGGGGGCGAGTCGGTTGTGCAGGAGGCGGTGGCGCCGGTGCCGTACGACGATCTCCGGGAGGACGACGGTCAGGGTGAGGTCCGGGCGCTGGTCGTGCAGGGCCTCGATGTAGTTGACCAGGGGCGCGACGATCGTGCGGTAGGGGGAGAGGAGGATCTTCAGGGGCAGGTGGTCGCCCCACAGGTTCCAGTACGCGCGGAAGCGCTGGGCCTCCTCCTCGCTGGCGCTGATGTGCAGGGCGAGGACGGGCTGGCGGAGCGAGGCGGCGTAGGCGAGGGCGCGCATGCCGGCCAGGTCCAGTGCGGCGATCGGCACGATCAGCAGCGGGTGGATCTCCTCGGGAGTCTCCTCGCTCTCCGCCTCGCGCTCACACTCCGCTTCCGCCTCTGCGGAGGGCGCGGGCGCGCCGTCCCGTGGGCGCGGGCGGGTGAGGGCGCGGCCGGGGACCTCGACGGCGTGCGGGTGCAGGGCGAGCGCCGCGGCGACCTGCTCGTAGTGGTGCCGGATCCTGGTGGCCACCAGGATGAACAGGCCCACCACGAGCGCGGCGAACCAGGCGCCCGAGGTGAACTTGGTGATCGCGGCGGTGACGAGCACGGTCGCCGAGAGCAGCGCGCCGACGGCGTTGAAGATCAGGCTCTTGCGCCAGTGGCGGTCGCGCAGGCGCCACCAGTGCACGACCATGCCGGTCTGCGACAGCGTGAAGGCGAGGAAGACGCCGACCGCGTACAGCGGGATCAGCGGCGCCGTCATGCCGTCGAACGCCGCGTAGATCGCGGCCGCGGCGACCGAGAGCACGACGATGCCGTTGCTGAAGGCCAGCCGGTCGCCCAGCCGTAGGAAGATCCGCGGCGCCTGGTTGTCGCGTGCCAGGAGGTAGAGGACGCGGGGGAAGTCGTTGTAGGCGGTGTTGGCCGCCAGGAGCAGGATCGCGGCCGTGGCGGCCTGGGTGAAGACGTAGCCGAAGCCCGGGCCGAAGGCGCGGTGGGCGAGCTGCGACAGCACCGTCTCCTGGGCGTCGGGGACGACGCCGTCGAGGTGGACCAGCGCGACCGTGCCGGCGAAGAGCACGATCAGCAGGCCGACCATCCAGGTCAGGGTGGTACGGGCGTTGCGCCACTCGGTGGGCTGGAAGGCCGGGACGGCGTTGGAGATCGCCTCGATGCCGGTCATCGCCGTCGAGCCGGAGGCGAAGGCGCGCAGGACCAGGAGCACGCCGACCCCCTCGGTCGCGGTCGACTGCGGAGCCGCGGTGGGCTGGAAGCCGTGGCCGGCCGCGTCGTACAGGCCGAAGGCGATGAGGGCGAGGACGGCGAGGACGAAGGCGTAGGTCGGTGCGGCGAACAGGGCGCCCGCCTGCCGTACGCCGCGCAGGTTCCCGGCGAGCAGCACGCCGATCACGGCGAGGCCGATCGGCACGGCGTCGCCCCGCAGCGAGGGGATCGCCGAGGTGACGGCCTCCATGCCGGAGGCGATCGAGACCGCGACCGTGAGGATGTAGTCGGTCATCAGACCGGCGGCCGCCGCCAGCCCGGGGAGGCGGCCGAGGTTCGCGGTGGCGACGATGTACGAGCCGCCGCCGTGCGGGTAGGCGCGGATCGTCTGACGGTAGGACACCCCGACCGCCAGCATCAGGAACGCGATCGTCGCGGCGATGGGCACCGAGTAGCGCAGACCGGCGGTGCCGGCCAGGACCAGGACGGCCAGCATCGCCTCGGGCCCGTAGGCGACGGACGAGAGCGCGTCGGCGGAGAGCACCGGCAGCGCCACCAGCTTGCGCATCCGCTCGTGCGCGATCGCGGTACTGCGCAGCGGGGCCCCGAGCAGCACGTGCCTGACCCCGGCGCCCGCCCGGCCGAGTCGGGAGGTCCGGGTGTCCTCGCCGCCCGCCTCGACGGGCGACGGCTGCCCGCCGACCGTGGCCACCCGCACGAAGCGGCCGAAGCGCACCGGCCGGATCTCGGAGGAGGCCGGAAAGCGGCCGAGCTCCGGGTCCACCGGCAGTGCCCGGCGCCACGCCTGCGGATCCCCGGCCGCCCGGCCCCATTCCCGGCCCACCCGGCGCAGGACCCCGACCTGCTCCCGGTCGAGGGCCGGCAGCGGGGCGTCGGGACTGGGCGCACCGCCCGCCCCCGCGCCACCGTCGTCATTCTTCGCATTCGACACAACACACAGTGTTACGCATCGCGGCTCCCGGTGACGCGGGGCCGGCCCCGGGCCGTCGAGCAGGGCCGCCCCTCCCCGCGCAGGCGTCCGCCGGCGCCCGTTCGCGCCCGTTCGGCCCCGGTGCGGTCGGAGTACCGTGGGAGGGCGGGGCGGCCCAGTTGCTGGAACCGAAAGGCCGGCCCCGTTCAGCGGGCCCGATCCGCGCCCGCGGAGAGGTGGCGAGCCATGTCGGACGATGCCGGTGCCCCGCACCCCGGGCTTCTGCCGGACCGCTTCCGGCAGGCGGTGAAACCGGGGACGGTCCTGCTGCGCCTGGAGACCACGCGGTCCCGCGAGGGCGCACTCGATGGCGCCTGGTGGCCGCGGTCACGGAACATCGGCGCCGAACTGCCCGGCCTGGTCGGCGCGTTGACCGAACACCTCGGCCCCGTGGTGAGCGTGGGCCTGGACGCGGACGCCTGGGACGAGGTGCCGGCCCGGATCGTCGTCGAGGGCCGGTCGGTGCGCATCGACCGGTATCCGGTCGGCGACGACACGGTGATCGTCACGCGGGGCGACCGTGATCACTTCAGTCTGCTCGTGGTTCCGCCGCAGGCGGGCCGGGAAGCGGCCCTGGCCTCGATGGCCCGTGCGGTCCGGGCCGGCGGCACCGACTCGGCGCGGCAGATCCTCCTGGCCACCGGCATCGGCTCCGAGCCCACGACCGAACTGCACTGACCGGACCGCACGGACCGGACAGCACCGAGGAACGGCCCCGGGCCGGAGGAGGTCAGGATGCGGCACTACCGATGGGTCCTGGAGACCCAGGACGACGACGGCGACTGGGCCCGGCAGAGCGGCGCGCCCATGCCGAACCCCCTGGAGTACGACGGGCCGCCCCAGCAGGCCGCCAACCACGTCCGGGAGGTGTTCGTGCGCACGCTCTCCCGACCGGCCCCGGGGCCCCGGGCGGTCAGGGTCCGGGTCTGGGGCGGGTCCGACGCCGTCGGCGAGCCCGAGGCCGAGACCGAGTGGTCACGCGAGTGACGTGCCCGGTCCCGGCCCACGGGCGGTGTCCGTGGGGTCGGATCAGGAGCATCCCGAGCTGATCTCGTGGAAGTTGGCGTAGTGGTCGTCGCTGTACCAGACGTGGTCGGTGGCGGGGTCGCGGACCAGGCGTTCGGCGTCGCGGTGCTGGCCGGGCTGGCGCGGGTTGACGTCGTACTCGCGGTAGTGGCCGTCCTGGGGGAGGTCGCCGCTGCGGTTTCCGTAGACGTTGCTGCCGCGGATCACGAAGGGGGAGCCGGCCACCGGGTAGTCCCGGGGGGCGTTCGCGGTCGGCCACTGCAGGTCGTGCCAGATGTGGCACGCCTCCTCGACCTGGGGCGGGAACTGGTCGACGGGCAGCGGGGGTTCGAGGATGCCGCGGACGATCCGCGGCGCGGGGTGGGCCGCGGCGGCGGCGCCGGCCGGAGCGGCGGAGGGAACGGTGACGGCCGTCAGGAACAGTGCGGCGGCGGCCATCCGGAGCAGGCTTCGGTGTGCGGTCACGCAGCGGCCAACGACGCCCGGGCGTCACGGATGCGGGAGGTCACCCGGACGGCCCAGCCCTGGACCCGGCGGCCGGGCCGTAGGGTGGGGCGGGTGGATGATCTCTGGGGGCGCCTGCGGGTGCGGGTGGTGCCGCTGCTGGCGGCCGGGGCGACGGTGGCGGCCGGGCTGGGCGTGCGGGCCGTGCTCGGCGGGGACGTCGCGAAGTACGCCGGGGACGCGCTCTACACGGTGCTGGTGTACGCGCTGGTGGTGCTGGTCGCGCCCCGTGTTCGGCCGGGGCGGGCGGCGGTGGTCGCGGCGGGACTGAGCTGGGCGGTGGAGCTGTTCCAGATCACCGGGGTGCCCGACGAGTTGGGGCGGCGCAGCGGGCTGGCCCGGCTGGTGCTGGGGTCGACGTTCAATCCGCCGGACCTGTTCTGGTACCTGGTCGGTGCCGCGTTCGCCGCGCTGGCGCACCGGGTGCTGCGGACCGCGAAGGCCGCGCGGACCGCGAGGACCGCAAGGGCTGCGAGGACGACCGCAGCACCCGGTGCCGCCTGACGTTGCGTCAGAGCGGAAGCAGGTCAGGCCGCTTGGCCTCGACGTGGTCCCCCGAGGACTCCCCGCGCAGCCGTCGGCCGACCCAGGGCAGCAGGTACTCGCGGGCCCACTGGAGGTTCTCGCGCCGCTGGTCGGCGGCGGACGGCTCCGGGGTGGCCGGCCAGGGCGCCTCCGGGTCCTGCTCGGTGCGCAGCCCCAGGGAGCGGGCGGCCAGCAGGGCGACCCGCTGGTGGCCTTCGGGGGAGAGGTGCAGCCGGTCCTCGCTCCAGGCCCGGCGGTCCTGGACGGCGCGCAGCGACCACAGGTCGGCCACCTTGCAGCCGTTGCGGTCGGCGACCGCCCGCATGTGCCCGTTGTACGTGGCGATCTTGCCGCGCAGGTGCTTGAACAGCGGTACGTCCCGGGTGTCGAAGCCGGTGCAGATCAGCACCGTCCCGGCGGAGGCGGTGAGTTGGACGATGGCCGCCTCGAAGCGCTCGGCGACCTCGTCCGGGTCGCTGCCGGGCCGCAGGATGTCGTTGCCGCCCGCGCAGAAGGTGGCCAGGTCGGGCTGGAGCCGGCGGACCTGCGGCACCTGCTCGGCCATGATCTGGTCCAGCAGCCGGCCGCGCACCGCCAGGTTGGCGTAGCGGAACCCGCCCGGCGGCCGTCCGTCGGCGAGCAACCCGGCCAGGCGGTCGGCCCAGCCGGCGAAGGCGCCGTCGGCACCGGGGTCGTTCAGGCCCTCGGTGAAGCTGTCGCCGAGGGCGGCATACGAACTGAGGTCAAGGGTCTCCTGGAGGTTCGGCATGAAGGAGATAGTTCACCCATTCAAGTGACCTACGCCACCGTAGGTGACCCCGCCGGCACGTGAGATGGGCCACGTGCCCCACCCGGAATACAACCGGAGTGCAGAGCGGCGGCCCCCGGAAACCGCAAGATCCCGCCCCCTTCCGCTTTTGGGCCCGCCCGGACGATGCTCGAAGGGCGCGGCCGGCCCGGCCGCCGTCCTTCCAGGGGGAAGACATCCATGGCTCTGAATCCGACCTCCGGTCTGCCCGGGCAGTGGTCCGTCGACGACCGCTGCACCAACTGCGACGTGGCCCGGCAGCTCGCGCCAGGACTGATCCGTGAGCGCGCCGGCCGCTCCGAGCTGGTCCGCCAGCCGCGCGACGAGGCCGAGCACCGCCAGCTGCTCGCCGCCGCCCACGCCTGCCCGACCCGCTCCATCCGGCCGGGCACCGGCCCGCTCGACCCGGCCACCGACCCCTTCCCGCTGGCCCTCGACGACAGCCTGCTGCTGCTCGGCCACAACTCCCGCCACAACGCCGGGGCCAACTCCTACCTCTGCCGCCGTCCCGCTGGCTGGCTGATGGTCGACACGCCCCGCTACGCCGAGCCGCTCGCGGCCCGGTACGAGGTCCTCGGCCCGGTCACCGACATCCTGCTGACGCACCGCGACCACGCGGCGCACGGCCGGGCGTACGCCGACCGGCTCGGCGCCCGGCTCTGGATCCACGAGGGTGACCTGGACGCCGCGCCCGACGCCGACCGGGTGCTGCGCGGCGTCGAACCGGTGGAGGTCGCCCCCGGCGTCACCGCCCACCCCTTCCCGGGCCACACCCGCGGCAGCGTGCTGTACCTGGTCGACGAGCGGTACTGCTTCACCGGCGACACCCTGTACTGGTCCCGCACCACCGGTGACCTGGAGGTGTACGACACCGTCACCTGGTACTCGATCGAGGAGCTCTCCACCTCGCTGGACCGCAGCCTGGACGCGCTGCGCTTCGAGTGGCTGCTGCCCGGCCACGGCCAGCGGCACCGGATGCCCGCCGAGGAGGCGGCGGCCCGGCTGCGGGCGCTCGCCGACCGCTGCCGGGGCCTGCGGCCCGCACCGGTGGACTTCGGCGCGGTCCGCTGGTGACACCTCGGCGCGGCCCGTCCTCGTGACGTTCGGCGCGGCGCGTCCCCGTGACGCTCGGTGCGGTCCGGCCCGTGGCGATCGGCCGCGCGTGCGCCGGAGCCCGCGCCGGGTGCGCGGGGGCCTGCGCCCGCCGGGGGCGCCCGCGCGGGTGTGCGAACAGCCCCGCCGGGGCAGCGGCCTGGGGAACGGAATCCCCGAACTCCCCTGCACCCGAGGACGGTTGAGGAATGCCCACGCAGACCCCGGAGCGCACTGCCAGGCCGCGGCGCTACCTGATGTGCCGGCCGACGTACTTCACCGTCGACTACGCGATCAACCCGTGGATGGACCCGGCGCAGCCCACCGACACCGCGCTCGCCATCCGCCAGTGGGAGCGGCTGTACTGGCTGTACCGCCGCCTCGGCCACACCGTCGAGCTGATCGACCCGGTGCCCGGCCTGCCCGACATGGTCTACGCCGCCAACGGCGCGACCGTGCTGGACGGCCGGGCGCTGGTCGCGACCTTCCGCTACCCGGAGCGGGCCGCCGAGTCCGAGGCCTACCAGGCCTGGTTCCGCTCGCACGGCTACCGCGAGGTGCACCGCGCCGGGCACGTCAATGAGGGCGAGGGCGATCACCTGGTGGCCGGCGGCCGGGTGCTCGCCGGGACGGGCTTTCGCACCTCCCGGGCCGCGCACGCCGAGGCGGGCGAGTTCTTCGGCGTCCCGGTGGTCGGCCTGACCCTGGTCGACCCGCGCTTCTACCACCTGGACACGGCGCTGGCCGTGCTCGCCGACGACCACGTCATGTACTACCCGGAGGCCTTCGACGCCGACAGCCGGGCCGTGCTGCGCACCCTGTACCCGGACGCGATCCTCGCCGACCGGGCCGACGCCGAGGTGTTCGGCCTCAACGCGGTCTCGGACGGGCGCCGGGTGCTGCTGCCCGAGGCCGCGAAACACCTGGCCGGGCGGCTCGTCGAGCACGGCTACCAGCCGGTCCCGGTGGACGTCTCGGAGCTGCTGAAGGGCGGCGGCGGAGCCAAGTGCTGCACGCTGGAGCTGCGGCCCGCCTGAATCGGACCCTGCCGTCCGCACTGCCCTTCGCACTGCCCTTCGCACTGCCCTTCGCGCTGCCCTCGCGGACCTTCCCGGCCGCCCCGCCGTCCGGTAGAGGTTGGCCAGGGCATCCGGGGCGGTGCCGTGCCGACAGGAGGGCCACATGCGCGATCAGGCTTCCGCATCCGAGGACGAGGCGGCGCGGCGGCGCAGGGCCGCGTCCGAGCGCCGGAGCACGGACCTCCCGGCCGAGGGCGCCCGGGAGGCCGCGGCCGTCGGCCCGCTGTCCCCTTCGACGGCGCTGCCCCTGCAACGCACCCTCGGCAACGCCGCGGTGGCCCGGCTGGTCGAGCAGCAGCGACACGGCCACGACGCCTCCGGCGGCGCGGGGGTGTCGGTCCAGCGGGCCCCCACGCCCGGAGCCGGGCCGGCGACGCAGATCGCGCTCACCCATCTGACGGCCGACGACCTGGAAGGCGAGTGCGGCTACTTCGAGCGCAGGCGGCAGTTGAGCGTCGCCGCGCCCCAGCAGGGCGTCATCATCCAGGAGATCAACCGCGTCTTCGCCGTGGAGGAATGGGACGGCACGGACTGGAACGCGATGTCGGGCAGCCGGATCGACTCGTACATCACCGCGAAGGGGTCGAGCGCCCACGCCACGGTCGCCCGCTACTGGGAGCTGTGGACGGTCGACGCGGCGGGCAACGTCTCGGACGGTGCCGAGGACACCTTCTCGCTGTGCTCGGTCATCCCCGGCCGCAAACGCAAGGACACCACGCGGGGGACGTACACGATCACGGGCCGGGCGGTGTTCTACCCCACGGCCGTCGCGCCCGCGGACCTTGGCTTCACACCTGGCGGCGCCCCGCCGGCGGGCGGCCTGTTCAGCACGCTGGCCGACCCGTCGGCGGCCATCGCGGGGCAGGGACTGGCCGCTTCCGGGCGGCCGGTCGACTGCCGGGTGCAGGTGGCCTGGGACAGCTCCCAGGGCGACCGGTACAGCGAGGTGACGATGAGCTGAGTCGCCGCGGCCCGGTCGGCGCGGTCAGCCCTCGACCAGCAGCACCTCCAGGGTGCGCGGGCCGTGCACGCCCTCGACCCGGTCGAGCTCGATGTCGCTGGTCGCGGACGGCCCGGAGATCCAGGTCTGCGGGCGGGCCGGGTCGAGCCGGGGCAGTGCGAGCGGCACGGAGGCGACGACCTGCCCGGGTGCCCGGACGACGCACAGGTGGTGGTCCGGGACGAGGGTGAGCAGCCGCCGCCCCTGGCCCGGCCCGGCGTCCAGCACGATCGTCCCGGTCTCGGCGATCGCGAGCGCGCAGCCGGTGACGACGCTGTCCACGGCGTCGAGCCGGGCGGCGGTGAGCGTGCCGTCGTCGGGGACGGCCGTGACGGCGGTGGCGCTGAGCCAGGCGGGCGGCAGGCCGGGCGGCACGGCGACCGTGCGGCTGCCCCGTTCGGCCAGCAACCGGGCCAGGACGGCGGGCAGTTCGGCCTCGGTGCAGCGGTGCACCCGGGCCCGGTAGTCGGCCAGGTTGTGGTGCAGCAGGTCGAGCAGGGCCGCCGGACCGTCCGGACTGTGCGTGCGCAGGTAGTCCCGGGCGACCGGCTCCTCCGCTGCCCGGTCCCGGCCGGGGGCGGGGTCGGCGAGCGCGGCGCGGATCCGGGCGAGGATCAACTCCCGTGAGGTCATGAGCGGTTCCTCCGCCACCAGTCGCGGAACGGTTCGGCGGGCAGCTCCGGGAGGTCCCGGGTGTCGGTCCAGGCCCGGCCCGGGCCGGGCAGTCGGCGAGGGTGCAGCGCGCGGGTGCGCCCGGCGAGCCGCTCGGCGGCCCCGAGCGCCGCCGGGTGGTCGAGCACGTACCCGGAGGCCGCGATCGCGGCCCGCTCCAGCGGGTGCCCGCCCTGCTCGGCGACCCGCTCGCGCAGGTGCACCAGCACCTCGGGGATGTCGATCGCCACCGGGCAGACCTGGTAGCAGGCCCCGCAGAGTGAGGAGGCGTACGGCAGTGAGGAGTCCAAGGGGCTGGTGGTGCCGCGCAGTTGGGGTGTCAGGATGGCGCCGATCGGGCCCGGGTAGACCGAGCCGTAGGCGTGGCCGCCGGCCCGCTCGTACACCGGGCAGACGTTGAGGCAGGCCGAGCAGCGGATGCAGCGCAGCGCTTGGCGGCCGACCTGGTCGGCGAGCGCGGCGGTGCGCCCGTTGTCGAGCAGCACGAGGTGGAAGGCGGACGGGCCGTCGCCTTCCGTGGTGCCGGTCCAGAGCGAGGTGTACGGGTTCATCCGCTCGGCGGTGGAGGAGCGGGGGAGCAGCTGCAGGAAGACCTCCAGGTCCTGCCAGGTCGGTACGACCTTCTCGATCCCGACCACGGAGATCAGCGTGCGCGGCAGGGTGAGGCACATCCGGCCGTTGCCCTCGGACTCGACGACCACCAGGGTGCCGGTCTCGGCGACCATGAAGTTGGCGCCGGAGACGGCGACCCGGGCGCGCAGGAACTTCTCCCGCAGGTGCAGCCGGGCCGCTTCGGCGAGTTCGGCGGGGGAGTCGGTCAGTCCCTCGGGTGCGGGGCGGCCCCAGGCGGCCATCCGTTCGGCGAAGATCTCCCGGATCTCGGCGCGGTTGCGGTGGATCGCGGGCACCAGGATGTGCGAGGGCCGGTCCTCGCCCAACTGCACGATGAGCTCGGCGAGATCGGTCTCGTACGCGGTGATCCCCTCGGCGGCGAGCGCCTCGTTGAGCCGGATCTCCTGGGTGGCCATCGACTTGACCTTGACGACCTCCGTCTCTCCCGTGGCGCGGACCAGGTCGGCGACGATCCGGTTGGCCTCGTCGGCGTCGGCCGCCCAGTGCACGATGCCGCCGACCGCGGTGACGGCCTCCTCCAACTGGACGAGGTAGCGGTCGAGATGGCGCAGCGTGTGGTCCTTGATCGCCTTGCCGGCCGCACGCAGTTCGGCCCAGTCGTCGAGTTCGGCGACGGCGCGGGCCCGTTTGTCCCGGATGGTGTGGGTGGCGTGCCGCAGGTTGGCGCGCAGCCGTTCGTCCCGGACGGCCGCCGCTGCGGCCTGTGGGAAGGTCGCCTGCGGAGAGGCCGCCTGCCGGAAGGCGGGCATGCCGAGGAAGGTGCCGGTCATGCGGGCCTCCACGGGTGTTCCTCGGTGCTGGCGAGGATCTCCGCCAGGTGTAGCGGGCGCAGGGCCGCGCCCCTGCGGCGCAGCGTGCTGCCGAGGTGCAGCAGACAGGAGTTGTCGGCGCCGCACAGGACTTGGGTGCCGGTGCCGAGCGCGTGGGCGATCTTGTCCTCGGCCATGGCCGCCGAGACGGCCGCGTTCTTGACCGCGAAGGTGCCGCCGAAGCCGCAGCACTCCTCGGCGCCGGGCAGTTCGACCAGTTCCAGTCCCCGGACGGCGCGCAGCAGCCGCAGCGGCCGTTCGCCGAGGCCGAGCACCCGCAGGCCGTGGCAGGAGGGGTGGTAGGTGACGGTGTGCGGGAAGTGCGCGCCGACGTCCTCGACGCCGAGCACGTCGGTGAGGAACTCGGTCAGCTCGTACACCCGGGGCGTCAACGCGGCGGCCATGGAGTCGAGTTCGCCGCCCCGGCCGTCGGCGGCGGCCCGGGCTCCGATCCGCGGGTAGTTGTCCCGGACCATGGCCACGCACGATCCGGAGGGCGTCACCACGTGCTCGTACCCGGTGAAGGCCCGTGCGGTGCGCCGCAGCAGCGGCTCGCACGCCCGCCGGTAGCCGGTGTTGTACTGCGGCTGCCCGCAGCAGGTCTGCCCGGCGGGGAAGTCCACGGTCACGCCGAGGCGTTCGAGCAGCCGGACGGTGGCGACCGCCGTGGCGGGGAACAGAGCGTCGTTGACGCAGGTGGCGAACAGTGCGACCCGCATCGGCCCTCCCTTCGTCCGGCGACACCGGCCGGCCCGCTCGCGATCGTACCGAGCGGGCCGGCCGGGGCGGGGGATCTCGGGGACCTCGTGGGGTCCCAGGGGATCTCAGGCGAGCCAGAGGTCGGGGCCGAACACCTCGTAGTGGATGTCCGCCGCCGGGACGCCCGCCGCGAGGAGCTGCTCGCGGACGGCGCGCAGGAAGGGCAGCGGGCCGCACAGGTAGGCGGTGGTGCCGGCCGGGACGTCGACGGTGGCGAGGTCGACCAGGCCGGTGCGCTCGGCGGGCCAGTCGCCGAGCGGCCGCTCGTAGAAGACGTGGGCGGTGGCGTTCGGCAGCTTGGCGGTGAGCTGGGCGAGGTCGGCGCGGAAGGCGTGGGTGAGCTGGTCGCGGTCGCCGTGCACCGAGACGACCTGCCGGGCGGAGCCGGTGGCGGCGAGGTGGTCGAGCATGGCGGTCATCGGGGTGTTGCCGATGCCGGCGGAGGCGAGCAGCACCGGCCCGTCGCCGTCGGCGAGGGCGATGTCGCCGAGCGGGGGCGCGAGGTGGACGAGGCCGCCGGTGTGCAGGTGGTCGTGCAGGTGGGCGGAGACCTCGCCGCCGGGCTCACGCTTGACGGTGAAGCGCAGCGCGCCGTCGGCGGTGCCGGAGAGGCTGTACTGGCGGATCTGCCGGGCGCCGTCGGGCAGTTCGGTGCGCACCGAGACGTACTGGCCGGGCCGGGCGGCGGGGACGGGGCCGCCGTCGGCGGGGCGCACCAGGAAGCTGGTGACGGTGTCGGTCTCCTGGTAGCGGGCGACGACGGTGTAGGGGCGCCAGAGGTCGGCCTGGTCGCCGCCGGCGGCGGCCTCGGCGCGCAGCCGGTCCTCGACGGCGACGAGGGCGTTGGCCATCAGCCAGTACACCTCGTCCCAGGCGGCGGCGACCTCGGGCGTGACGGCTTCGCCGAGCACCTCGACGATGGCGGCGAAGAGGTGCTCGTGGACGATCCGGTACTGGCTGCTGTCGATTCCGACGGAGACGTGCTTGTGGGCGATCCGGGCGAGCATCGCGTCCGGCCGCTGGTCGGGGTGGGCGACCAGCGCGCCGGCGAAGGCGGCTATCGACCCGGCGAGCGCCTGCCGCTGGGTGCCGTTGGCCTGGTTGCCGCGGTTGAACAGGTCGCGCAGCAGCTCCGGGTGGGCGGCGAACATACGGTCGTAGAAGAGCGGGGTGATGTCTCCGATGGCGCCGCCCACGACGGGCAGGGTGGCCTCGATGACCTCGGCGGACTTGGCGGACAGCATCAGTCCGGCTCCTAACTGGTATGTGAGATTCGCATTAAAGGCCGTGCGTGAGCCCGGCCCCGGGGGGTGGGGGATCAGTCGGTGGGTCTGGCGGTGAGGCCGAGCAGCACCGGGCCGGTGGGTGCGGCCACCAGGTCGTCGATGCTGAGCGGGTCGAGTGCGGCGAAGAACGCCTCCTGGGCGGTCCGCAGCGCACCGCGCAGACGGCACGCGGCCCGCAGCGGGCACGGCGGGTCGTCCTCGCAGCCGACCACGTCGCCGACCCCCTCCAGCTCGCGCAGGAGCAGCCCGAGTGAGCCGGTCCGCCCGGCGAAGGTGAGCAGCAGCCCGCCGCCGCGCCCGCGCCGGGCCTCCACCACGCCGAGGTGCTGCAGGCGGCTGACCACCTTCGCCGCGTGGGTGTACGGCACGCCGACCGCCTCGGCCACCTCGCGGGTGGTCGGGTTGGCGTCCTCGCTCAGGACGGCCAGCCGCATGGCGATCCGCAGGGCGATGTCGGTGCTCTTGGTCAGCCTCACGTTCGAAACGCTATCGAATGCGACTCCACAACTCCAATTTCCTGCACGCCCCCGCCCCGACCGGCCCCCGACCGGCCCCCGACCGACCCATGACCCATCCACGGTCGGCCCGCGCCCCGCCCCCGGCCAGTCCCTGGTCGCGACGGGGCGCGGCCGGCGGGGTGGCTTCTGTCCGAATCTCGGTCGAATCTGAACAGTTGGCGACATTACCGATCAGCCCCTGACGGATGGTCATACCGGCTTCTACGCTTCGTGCGGCTCCGGATCCGCAGGGGGCTGGAGCGACCGGCGTTGCATCCCTTGACCGACCATGCTGGAGAGACTCGTGAGAACACGTCGCGCACCCGGGCGCACCTGGACGGCCGTGACCGCGATAGCCGCGGCCACGGCCGCACTGCTGTCGCAGCCCGCCACCGCCGAGGCCGCCACACCGCCGCCGACCGTCAAGGCGCACGTGCCGGTGGCGCCCTACCCGGCGGGCGTGGCGCTCACGCCGGACGGCGGCCACGCCTACGTGACGAGCCAGAGCAGCGGCACCGTGAGCGTGCTGGACACCGCGAGCAACACGGTGGCCGCCACCTTCACCGCCGGCACCGGCTCCTACGCGGTCGCCCTGTCCCCCGACGGGCACCGGGCGTACCTGACCCACCACCTCGACGGCACCGTCAGCGTCGTGGACACCACGAGCAACACCGTGACGGCCACCGTCCCGGTCGGCGCCCAGCCGTGGGGCCTCGCGCTCTCCGCGGACGGCTCGCGCGCCTACGTCGGCAACGCCGGGGCCGACACCGTGAGCGTGCTGGACACCACCACCAACACGGTCACCGCCACCGTCCCGGTCGGCGCCGAGCCGCACGGGCTGGCCGTCTCGGCGGACGGCAAGCGGCTCTACGTCGCCGCCTCCGGCGCGAAGGCGGTGAACGTGATCGACACCGCGAGCAGCACGGTGAGCGCCACCGTTCCCGTCGGCCGCAGCGTCTTCGGTCTCGCGCTCAGCCCGGACGGCACCCGGCTGTGGGCCGCCGACGCCGACGACGCCACCGCCAGCGTCCTCGACACCACCGGCAACACGCTCGTCGGCACCGTCGCCGTCGGCGCCGGCCCGTACGCCGTCTCGCTCGCCCCGGACGGCAGCGCCGCGTACGTCTCCAACTACGCCGACAACACGGTCAGCGTCGTGGACACCGCCAGCCGGACGGTCACCGCGACCGTCCCGGTCGGCGCGAGCCCGTACAGCCTGGCGATCACCGGCGACGGCCGGCGCGGCTACCTCACCGACTTCACCGGCGGCGCCGTCGACGTGCTCGACTTCCCGCTGCCCGTCCCGGCCGTCACCGGGATCAGTCCGTCCGGCGGCTCGGGGGTCGGCGGCACGACGGTGACCGTCACCGGCACCGACCTGAACGGCGCCACCGCCGTGACCTTCGGCGCGGCGGGCGCCGCCACCGCCTTCAACTGCACCAGGACCAGCTGCACCGCCACCGCCCCCGCCACCGCGGTGACCGGGCCGGTGGACGTCCGGGTCACCACGCCCGGCGGCACCAGCGCCGCCGTCGCCGCCGACCGCTTCAGCTACACGGCCCCCAGTGCCCACCTCGGCGTCGCCCTGACCGCCACGCCGGTGTCCAACCTGCTGAGCGGCCGGGTCGACTACACCGTCACGCTGACCGGCCAGGGCCCCGACACGCTGACCTCGGGCACCGTCTCCGCCGACCTCCCGGCCGGCCTCGCGGCGACCTCCAGCGACTGCACCATCGCGGGCACCAAGCTCACCTGCAAGCTCACCGGGCCGCTCGCCAAGGGGGCGAGCACCACCCGGCACTTCTCGATCTCGGTCGGCCTGCTCAGCCTGATCCGCAGCTTCGACGTCACGGTGGCCCGCACCGCCGGCGTGCCCGCCGACCCGACCCCGGCCACCAGCCGGGACACCCGCAGCTGCACCGCCGTCCTCGGACTGCTGATCACCTGCCACTGACCCTCCCCGAGCACCGAAGGCCCCGCCTGCGTCGGCGGGGCCTTCGTCGTCGCCGCAGGTGCCGGATGCCCGGACGAAACGGCTGAACGAAACGCCTGAACGAAACGTCGCGGGTGAATCGTCTGGACTAAACGTCTGGCCTGGACGTACAGTCCGAGCATGACCACCGAAACCCCCGACCCGCGCGTCCGGACCTGGACACCGGTCTGCCGCGCCGTGGCCCTGCTGCTCGGGCCGTACGCCGAGGTGGTGCTGCACGACGCCACCGCCGACCGGGTGCTGGCCATCTGGAACCCGATGACCCCCCGCACCCCCGGTGACCCGTCGCTGCTCGGCGAACTGGACACCCTCGACCCGTCCGCCCCGGACGTCTACGGGCCCTACGAGAAGCTGCTGCCCGACGGGCGCCGGCTCTCCTCCGTCAGCGCCGTGCTGCGCGACGACGCCGGACGGCCCTCGGCGGTGCTCTGCGTCAACCTCGACCGGGGCCCGCTGGAGCACGCTGCCGCCCTGCTGGCGGGTTTCGCCGCGCCCACCGCGCCCCGCCCCGAACCGCTCTTCGAGCGCGACTGGACGGAGCGGATGAACGACGTGATCGGCGGCTACGTCCGCGCGCACGGTCGCCCGCTCGAACGCTTCGGCCGTGAGGACCGGCTCGCCGTCCTGCGCGAACTCGACCAGGCCGGGGTGTTCGCGGTCCGCCGCGCCGTCCCGGCCGTCGCCACCGCACTGCGGGTCTCCCGTTCGACCGCCTACACCCTGCTCGCCGAGCTCAAGCAGGCCCCCGAGCCCCGGCAAGCCCCTGAGTCCTGGCAGGCCCCTGAGAACCAGCAGGCCCCCGAGCCCCAGCACCGGCACCCCGGCGCCGGCGCCGGCGCCGACGAGAGCGAGTGACAGAGAGATGACCAGGCTCCCCGACTTCCGACTCGAAACCTACTTCTCGCGCTGGGAGTTCAGCGCCCGCCACCACCTCGCCGCCTCCGACGCCCAGACCATGACGATGGCCGAACTCCTCGCCCTGGCCGGCCCCGAGGACCGCCGGGCCTGGGACGGCCTCGCCCTCGGCTACACCGAGACCTACGGCGATCCGGAGCTGCGCCGCGCCATCGCCGGGATGTACCAGGAGGTCGACGCCGACGACGTGCTCTGCTTCGGCGGCGCGCAGGAGGGGCTCAACCTCGCCATGCAGGTGCTCCTCGACCGGAGCGACCACGCCGTGGTGGTGACCCCCAACTACCAGTCCGCCGAGACCATCCCGCTCTCCCTCTGCGAGGTCACCGGCGTCGCCCTGGACGAGAAGGACGACTGGGCGCTCGACCTCGACGCGGTCACGGCCGCACTGCGCCCGAACACCCGGGTGCTGTCGGTGAACTTCCCGCACAACCCGACCGGCAAGGTCATCGCCGCGGCCGACTTCACGCGTCTGGTGGAGCTGTGCGACGAGCGCGGCATCCGGCTCTTCTCCGACGAGGTCTACCGCGGTCTGGAGCGCGACCCGGCCCGGGCGCTGCCGCAGGCCGCCGACCTCTCCGCGCGCGCCCTCTCGCTCAACGTCACCTCGAAGTCGCTCGGCCTGCCCGGCCTGCGGATCGGCTGGATCGCCTGCCGCGACCAGGAGTTGCGCTCCCGGCTGGAGCGGGCCAAGCACTACACCACGATCTGCAACTCGGCGCCGAGCGAGGTGCTGGCCCGCATCGCGATCAACGCCCGCGAGCAGATCCTGGCGCGCAACCGCGCGATCATCGCGGAGAACCTGCCGCGGTTCGACGCGTTCTTCGCCGAGTTCGGCGACCTCTTCGAGTGGCGCGCCCCGGACGGCGGCTGCGTCGCCTACCCGCGCTACCTCGGGGCGGACGGGGTCGAGGACTTCTGCACCGCGCTGGTCGAGCAGGCGGGCGTCCTGCTGCTGCCCGCGAGCATGTTCCACTCCGACCTGACGCCCGCTCCCGCCGACCGCTTCCGGATCGGCCTGGGGCGCCGCGATCCGGGCCCCGCCCTGGCGGCCTTCGGCGACTGGCTCCGCACGCGCTGACCGCCGGGCGCTGCCGGGAAGGAACGTGGGTCGGGCCCGTGCGGGAGGCGACTGCCTCCCGCACGGGCCCGCCGACCTCAGAGCTTCTGCCAGGCCGGCTTGGCGGCGTAGGTGTCGCGGAAGTAGTCGGCGAGCTTGAGGCCGGAGGCGGCGGCCTCGTCGACCACCACGGTGGCGTGCGGGTGGAGCTGCAGCGCCGAGGCGGGGACGGCGGCGGACAGCGGGCCCTCGACGGAGAGGGCGACGGCCTCGGCCTTGGCCTCGCCGGTGGCGAGCAGGACGAGGTGGCGCGCCTCCAGGATGGTCCCGATGCCCTGGGTGATGACGTGGTGCGGGACCTCGTCGAGGCTGTCGAAGAACCGGGCGTTGTCCTCCCGGGTCTGCCGGGTGAGCGTCTTGATCCGGGTCCGGGAGGCCAGCGAGGAGCAGGGCTCGTTGAAGCCGATGTGGCCGTCGGTGCCGATGCCGAGCAGCTGGAGGTCCACGCCGCCGGCCGCGGCCAGCGCGCGGTCGTAGGCGGTGGCCGCCGCGGCGATGTCCGTCGCGTTGCCGTCCGGGCCGAGGAAGGAGTCCTCGGTCAGGCCCAGCGGCTCGACGACCTCGCGCAGCACCACCGAACGGTAGGACTCGGGGTGGCCGGCGGGCAGGCCGACGTACTCGTCGAGCTGGCAGATGCGCGCCCGGGAGGCGTCGAGCCGGCCGTCGCGGACCCGCTCGGCGAGGGCCTGGTAGATCGGCAGCGGCGTCGAGCCGGTCGCCACGCCGAGCAGGGCCTCGGGCTTGCCGGTCAGCAGATCGGTGATCGCCGCGGCGATGAGTTCGCCGGCCGCTGAGGCGTCAGGGACGATCACGATTTCCATACTGGTCCACCGTTCTGAGCCGGGTGCTTGGTCTAGACCCTTGAGGTCTAGACCAGTTTGCCGTGAACGGGTGCCCCAGGTCCACTCGGGCCCTGGTCGGAGCCGCTCTGCCGGCCCCGGATCGCCGGGAGCCGACCTGCGAGGGCGCCGCATGCCGACGGGCCGGCCGCCGGGTGCGCTGGCGGCCGGCCCTGGAGCCGGGGCGCGGGCGCCCCGGCGGATGGGGTGGGTCGGGTCGATCGAGGGCCCCGGTGCTGGTGGAGCGGCGGGGTCCGTCAGAACGGGTTGGTGCAGGTGGTGACCTGCTGGGTCGCCTCCAGTGCCGGGCCGGCGGTGGCGCAGATGATCCGCAGGTCGGTGGTGACGACGCGCGGGGTGACCGCCTTCGCGGAGCCCAGGCGCACGGTGGTCGCGGAGGCGATCGTCTCCCACGGGCTGCCCCAGGCCTTCTGGGTCCGCACCTCGACCTGAACCATCGTCAACTGGCGCGGGTCGGCGGAGACCTGGGCGACACCGAAGAAGCCCTCACCGTCGTGCTGGTGCGAGATGCAGGGCTTGTTGAGCACGGAGGCGCAGGCCACCGCTTCGTTCTCGGTCGTCGCCGGGGCCGCGATGGCCGGTCCGGCCGCCAGGCCTGCTATCCCTGCCACCATCATCGTCACAGCTGCGATCCGAGCGCGCATGATATGAACCTCCTTGGAAATTAAGGGGATCTCACTCCTTGAGATGAGTCTTGCACAGAACGTGGACATGCCGTGTGTGTGTTGCGTCACACTCAAGGTGACCATTCAACTACGTGCTGCAACCACCCGTCGAGCGGTCGACGGACCGGCAGGTGGGCGGCCCGGGGGCAACTCGGCGACGCCCGGGTCGGGTTGGCGGTGTCCCTTCACTCGTCCGAGTGGCGAACTGCCGTCGGGGCGAATCGGGCCGTTAGCATCGACCCGAACCACGGAGGTGTCGGCGTGGACACGGTCATCGTGCAACTGCCCGACCGGGAGCCCGTGATGGCACCCGGCGAACCGCCCGGCCTGCTGCGGATGGGCCCCGGCGAGGCCGCGGCGTTCGGGCGCGGCGAGCCCGGCCGTCCGGCCCCCATCCCCCTGCCCGACCAGGGCGTCTCCCGGCGCGCGGGGGAGGTCACCGCCGCCGAGGACTACTGGCGGCTGTCCAACTTCAGCACCTCCGCCACCTACGTGGTGGAAAACCTGGAGGGCGCGGGCGAGCACGTCAAGGTGGCGCCCGGCCGGCTCGGCGCGCCCGTGCCGTTCGAGTTCTCCCGGGTGCTGCTGCCCGCCCTCGGCGAACCCGCCTGGTTCAAGGTCTTCGCCCCGCAGCACGCCTACCTGGAGGGCCGGCCCGGCGGCGTCGGCGGCGAACTCACCGTCAGCCCGTTCGCCCTCGACCCGACCGCCAAGTACTTCCTGGTGCTGCTCGCGCTCTGCGAGCCCCGGCTGCGCTCGCCCTCCGCCGCCGTCGTCCCCGGTGTGACGGAGGTGCTGGCCCGGCTGCGCGCCCTGCCCTCCTGCCACGGGCTGACCCGCTCGGCGGTCAACTACCACATCGACTACCTGGTGTGGACGAAGCTGCGGCTGCGCGAGCCCTACGAGGACGGCCCCGGCGGCGGCAAGCGCGAGGAACTCGCGGCCCTGGCGCTGAAGTTCGACCTCGTCCGGGAGGAGCACCTGGCCCTGCTCCCGCCCCGGCGCCCGGCCGCCCGACCGTGAGGCCCGCCGGCCAGGCGCCCGACGGGCAGCCGCCCGACGAGCCGGCGTCCGAGCAGTGGGTGCCGGAGAAGGACCAGCCCCCGCCGGACCAGCAGTTCGAGGTACCGGCCGGCTACCGGCTCGCGGGCTACCGCACCGGCGCCTACCTCGGGGCCGGCGCCTGGGGCGGCGTGTACGCGGCCGAAGGCCCCGACGGTGCCCCGGCCGCCGTCAAACTGCTCAGCCCCGCCCGGCTCAGCCCCGGCCAGCGGCGGACCATGACGGAGGTCGCCCGCAGCGAGATGCGCTTCAGCCGCCGCGCGGACCACCCCCACCTGATCCGCACCCTCGCCGTGACGGTCGTCGACGACCCGGCCCACCCCGGCCTGGACGGCGCCGTCGCCCTGGTGATGGAACGCGCCGCCCGCAGCCTCCAGGACGTCCTCGCCGCCGCCCGCCCCGGCACCCCGGTGCCCGGCGCCGGACGCGTCCTCACCGAGGTCTGCGCCGGGCTCACCCACATGCACCGGGGCGGCTGGGTGCACGGGGATCTCAAACCGGCCAACATCCTGCTGATGCCCGACGGCACCGCCAAGATCGCGGACTTCGGCCTCACCGCCGAACTGGAGGGCACCCACGCCTACACGCCGCCGCTCGGCTCGCCCGACCACGTCCCGCCCGAGTGGTGGTCCGAGCGCACCGGCGCGCGCGGCGTCGCGGTGCGCCCCAGCGCCGACATCTGGGCCTTCGGGGTGATCGCCCACCAGGTGCTCACCGGCGGCCTGCACCCGTTCCTCGGTGCCACCGCCCGGGCCCGCTCGCTGGCCGCCCAGGCGTACGCGCGCGGCGCGGCGCCGCTGCGGCTGGACGAGGCGCTGCCCGGGCCCTGGCGGGCCGTGGTCACCGCCTGCCTGGCCCCCGGGCGGGAGGAGCGGGCCCGCGCCGACCTCGCCGCGCTGGTCGCCCGGGCTGGCGCGCGTCCGGCCTGCCGCCGCGGCGGCGCCCTGCGGGCCGCCACCGGCCTGCTGGCCTGCGCCGTCACCGTCCTCGCCCTGACCGGGGCCCCCGAGCCGGAGGCCGCGGAGCATGGCGCGGCAGTACCTGCCGTGGGGTCGGCCGCCCACCCGGCCGCGCCCCCGCTGCCCGGCGCGATCCCGGCCGGCTCCGACGTCCCGGTGGCCTACCGCGGCATGATCGAGGTCGCCGCCCGGCGCTGCCCCGAGCCCGAGATCACCCCGGCGCTGCTGGCCGCGATGCTCAAGGCCGAGAGCGGCTTCGACCCGAACGCGGCCCGTCCCGAGACCGGCGAGTACGGCATCGCCATGTGGACGCCCGCCGTCTTCGACGCCTGGGCGAAGGCCGCGGCCCACGACGGCCCCAAGTCCTACCTGGATCCGGGCGACGCGATCGCCGCGATGGGCAACTACGTCTGCTGGCTGGACCAGCAGCTCAAGCACCGGGGCCTCACCCGCGACCTGCCGGCCCTGGTGACCGCCGCCTACCGGACCAGCGACAAGACCGTGGCGGCCGCCGGAGGCGTCCCGGAACGGGTCCGCCCGCACGTCGACAAGGTGCTCCGGTACCTCGCCGACTACGGCGGGTGAGCGGGCAAAACGGGATGAGTTGTACCACATCCCTACGTATCCCGGCGCGGGCAACCGGGTGGGCGGCCCCCGGTCTGGGATGCTCGGCGGCATGATCACGAAGCTCCGCGCGGCCGCCGCGCAATGGACCGTCGTCGTTCCGGTGGTGTCGTTCGTCGTCCTCGCCCTGACCTGGCACCGGGACCTGCCCGGTTGGGTGGTGGGCGTCGTCGCCTGCTTCCTGGCCGGCGCCGTGCTCGCCGCCGTGCACCACGCCGAGGTGATCGCGCACCGGGTCGGGGAACCCTTCGGATCGCTCGTGCTCGCGGTGGCGGTCACCGTGATCGAGGTCGCGCTGATCGTGACGCTGATGGCCGACGGCGGCTCCAAGTCCGCCACCCTGGCCCGGGACACCGTGTTCGCCGCCGTGATGATCACCTGCAACGGCATCCTCGGCCTGTCCATCCTGGTCGCCGCGATCAAGTACCGGACCGCCGTCTTCAACGCCGAGGGCACCGGCGCCGCGCTCGCCTGCATCGGCACCCTGGCGACCCTCAGCCTGGTGCTGCCGACCTTCACCACCAGCTCCCCGGGCCCGCAGTTCTCCACCACCCAGCTGGTCTTCGCGGCCACCGCCTCGATCGTGCTGTACGGGCTGTTCGTGACCACCCTGACCTTCCGGCACCGGGACTACTTCCTGCCGGTCACCCCCGAGGGCCGGGTGCTCGACGAGGAGGACCACGCCGCGCCGCCGACCGCCAGGGCCGCCTGGATCAGCCTGCTGCTGCTCGGCGTGGCCCTGGTCTCCGTGGTCGGCCTCGCCAAGGGCGTCTCGCCGACCATCGAGTCCGCCGTGGACGACGCCGGACTGCCGCACTCCGTCGTCGGCGTCGTGATCGCCCTGCTCGTCCTGCTGCCGGAGACCATCGCGGCGCTGCGCGCGGCCCTGCGCAACCGGTTGCAGACCAGCCTCAACCTGGCCCTCGGCTCGGCGCTCGCCAGCATCGGCCTGACCATCCCGGCCGTCGCGATCGCCTCCTCCTGGCTCTCCGGCCCGCTCGTCCTCGGCCTCGGCCCGGCGCACATGGTGCTGCTGACCCTGACCGTCGTGCTCGGCACCCTGACGGTCATCCCGCGCCGGGCCACCCCGCTCCAGGGCGCCGTGCACCTCGCCGTGCTGGCCGCCTACGTGGTGCTGGCGCTCAACCCCTGACGCCGCCGGTGGCAGTTCCACGGAGCCCCTGCCGTCCGACACCGCCGTCGGAGGCAGGGGCTCCGTGGTCTCCCGGGGGAGCGTGTCGGACGCGGCCCGCCGACGGGCCGGGCCCCGTCTCCGGCGCGGTGGTCAACGGCGGGCCCCGACCCGGCGGGTGACCGCGCAGCCGCCCCCGTGGCCGGTATTGACCGGTCATCGGGGCGGGCCCGCGTGTCGGGGCGGCGGGCGGGTGCCGTGGTTCTCTATCGTCCGTCTCGGACCGCCGAGTCCGGCCGCGTCCGAATGGCCCCGTCCGAACAACCTGTCCGAATGACCCTGTCCGAGTCCGTCCGGGCAGCCCTGCGGCCCCGTCGGGCCCGCAGTCGATCCGACCCCGTGGGAGTGCGTGATGCCCGGCCCAGAGCAGCAGGTGCCCGCAGACGGCGGCCGGGCCCCCCGGCCCGCCCGGACCGAGGAGAACGCCGACGTCATCGTGGTCGGCGCAGGCCCGGCCGGCTCCACCGCCGCCTACCACCTCGCCCGCACCGGCCTGGACGTCCTGCTGCTGGAGAAGTCCGCGTTCCCGCGCGAGAAGGTCTGCGGCGACGGCCTCACCCCGCGCGCCGTCAAGCAGTTGACCGACCTCGGCATCGACGTCTCCGAGCAGGCCGGCTGGCTGCACAACCAGGGGCTGCGGCTGATCTCGGGCCGGCGCGCGCTGGAGTTCGACTGGCCCGAGCTGTCCGCCTACCCCGGCCACGGACTCGTCCGCCGGCGCGCCGACTTCGACGAACTGCTCGCCCGCCGGGCCGCCTCGGCCGGCGCCCGGCTGATCGAACGGGCCAACGTGGCGGGCCCGTTGGTGGACGAGCGGAGCGGCCGGATCACCGGCGTCACCGCGAAGCTCGGCGACGAACGCCGGCCCGTCAGCTACCAGGCGCCGGTCGTGGTCGCCGCCGACGGCAACTCCACCCGCCTCTCCGTCGCGATGAAGCGCTACCGCCGCACCGACCGCGCCATGGGCGTCGCCTACCGCACCTACTTCACCACCCCCCGCCACCAGGACCGCTACCTGGAGGCCTGGCTCGACCTGCGCGACCCGGGCGACCCCGCCCGCCGCCTGCTGCCCGGCTACGCCTGGGTGTTCGGCATGGGCGACGGCACCGCCAACGTCGGCCTCGGGGTCCTCGACACCGCCCACGTCGACCTCGACTGGCGCGACCTGCTCCGCCGCTGGTGCGACAACCTGCCGCCCGCGTACGGCTACACCCCCGACGCCGTCACCGAGCCCGTCCGCGGCTCCGCCCTCCCGATGGGCCTCAACCGCCAACCCCACTACGCCGACGGCCTGTTGCTCATCGGTGACGCCGGCGGCACGGTCAGCCCCGGCACCGGCGAAGGCATCGCCTACGCGATGGAATCCGGCCGCTACGCCGCCGAGACCATCGTCCAGGCCCTCGCCCGGCGCACCGACCGCGGCCGCGAACTGGCCCTGCGCGCCTACCCGCAGGCGCTGCGCTCCGCCTACGCCGGCTACTTCGCGCTCGGCCGCCTCGCCGCCGACCTGCTCGGCCGGCCCAGGCTGCTCGGCGCGGCCGGCGCCGCCGGGCTCGGCCACCCGGCGCTGCTGAAGGTGGCGTTCCGGCTCATGGTCAACCTCACCGAGCCCAACTCCAAGGACGCCCTCGACCGGCTGCTCCACCTGGTCGGGCGGGTCGCGCCGGGGCGCTGACGGGGCCGGCCGTCCGGAGTGTCCGGCCGGTGCCGAACCGTTCATTCTTTCGGGTGAACCGGTCCGGCGTCCGGGGGTTGGCCGGAACCGGGGAATTCGGTGCGCCTTCGGCCAGGTCGTGTTGACGGATGATCAGCTGATCCGCTTGCCTGGTGCCGAAACGGACACGGAGGGTGAGCAGGACGCCCCCTCCGTGCGACCCCCCTCACGACGGAGACACCGTGCGCCTTCGCCTTCGCCTGCTCGTCGCGCCACTCGCCGCGGCCGCCGCCCTGATCGCCCCGAGCATCCCGGCCGCCGCGGCCGACACCGCCACCGCGGGCACCTCCGCCCGGGCCGCCACGCCCTCCGACGAGTGCTCCGCCGACTTCTACCAGGGTGACAAGCGGCTCGGCCCCGCCGACCTGCCCACCACCGGCCGGGTCGGCAGGGAACTCGTCGGGTACCAGCGCACCGGCTCCCTGAGCGAGCAGCAGTTCCTCACCACCTACTATGACCCGGCCGGCAACAACGGCGCCGGCGGCTGGATCTACCCGCCGTCCGACGGCTACGTCACCCTGCCCGACGGCACCCCGGTCGAGTTCGATCTCACGCTCTACCCGAACCAGAACATCGACCGCTACGGCAGCGAGTACGGCGCCTTCCTCGCCCCCGAGGGACTGCCCTACTCCACCCGCTCCATCCCGCCGCAGAGCCTCGACGGCACCCCGCCGGCGGGCTGCAACTACCACGACTACAAGGTGGTCAAGCCCTTCAAGGTGCACGCCGGCCCGATCGCCCCGTGGTTCGGCCAGCCCGGCTGGGGCCTGCAGTACCAGCTCGACGCGAGCCTGCTGCCCGGCGGCCCGGCCAAGCTGAACGTGCTCTGGCTGGTCGACAACGGGTACCTGTCCCGGATCGTCTGACCCGGCCGTCCGGGCGGCGCACGGCGGGCCCGCCGTGCGCCGCCCCGCTCACCGGACGTCCCGGGCGTCACCGCCGGGCCGCTCGACCACCGGCCGGGCCGCACGCCCCCGCCGGCCGGGCGGGGGCGGATTGCCGGCCGGGAAAATTCGCTGGCGGGCACCGGAGCGGGCGGGATAGGAAGGCCGGATGAGCACTACCGAGACCTCCGCCGAGCGGCGCGTCCTGCGGCCCGCCACCCTCGACCTGGGCGACGTCGCGCTGCGCCCCTGGGGCAGGGCCCTCGACGTGCCCGGCGGCACCGTCCCCGCCCTGGTGGCGGCCGCGGCCGACCCGGAGATCGCCCGCTGGAACCCGCTGCGCATCGCCGACCCGGCCGGCGCCGAGGCCTACCTCGACCGCTGCGACACCGGCTGGGCCGAGGGGCGCGCGGCCGCCTTCGCGATCACCGACGCCCTCGACGGGACCCTCCACGGCAACGCCTTCCTGGGCTGGACCGACCAGTCGGACGGCATCGCCACGGTCGGCTACTGGCTGCTCCCCACCGTCCGCGGCCGGGGCATCGCCACCCGCGCCGTCACCGCCGTCACCCGCTGGGCCGTCGCCACCGCCGACGCCCGCCGCATCGAGCTCTGGCACGCGGTCGGCAACGAGGCCTCCTGCCGCGTCGCCGACCGCGGCGGCTTCCGCCACGAGGGCACCACCCGGGCCTCCTACCGCTACGGCGACGGCGACTACGTCGACGAACACCTCCACGCCCGCCTCGCCACCGACCCGGACGCCGGGTAGCCGGGTTCGCCGACCGGCTGCCGCGCGGGTCCTCCCGGTGCCGGGAAACCGGTGGGCCGCAGGCTGCGCGCACGGCGGGGGAGCGGCCTAACCTGGAAGGGCGCGTACGGTGCGTGGCCCGGGAAGGGAAACGGTCGGCCATGACGGTGATCTCGGCGGCTCTCTTCGGTACCGATTGGCGCCCTGCGCCGCCCGGTTCCGCCGAACTGCTGCGCGAGTGCGCCGCCCGGGGCTGGACGGTCGTGCTGACCGGGCCCGGGCCGGGCGGGGCACCGGCCCTGACCGTGACCGCCCCCGGGCGTGACCCGGTGCGGGCCGCGCTGGAACTGGTCGGCGGCACACCGCCGCACGCCGTGGCGGTGGCCGGCAGCGTGCGCGAGGTGCTGGCCGCGCGGCGGGCCGGGGTGCCGTGCGTCGCCCTGGCGGCCGGTGCGGACGCCGGCCCCGAGCTGAGGGCGGCGGGTGCGGTCGAGGTCCACCGCGACGCCGACGCCCTGCTGCGCGTCCTGGACGACAGCCTGCTGGCCCGGCCCCGGGCCTTCGGCCCCGTGGGCGCCGCCGCCGGCGCCGCACCACACGCCGCAACCGGCGGCCCCCTGAGCGGTTAGCGCCTGCCCGTACCGGGCAACCGCCCGGGTGCGAGCACGTCACCGGAAGTGTCGGAGGTGACCGAGATGGACGGACCCGCGTTGAGCGGATGGGAGCGACGGCTCCTTGAGGAGATCGAGTCCGATCTGCGCCAGGACACGCGCCTCGACCGGAAGTTGAGCACGATGGGCGCCAAGTCGCCGAGCCGGGCCCGGCGCGTGCTGCGCGGCGTCGGGCGCCGCCTGTCCGCCGGGGTGGTGCTGACCGCCCTGGTGATGTCCGCGATCTGCCTCAGCATCGGCGTGCGGACCCCGACCACCGCGGTGCTGACCGCCCTCGGGCTGGTGTGGGCGGCCTCGGTGGCGGCGGCGATCGCCACCTCGGCGCTGCTGCGCCGCCGGGCCGCGGGCCGGGGTGAGGGCCGGGACCGGGCTGCGGGCCGGGACCGGGGCGAACACCGTGCCGCACCCCCCGACCGGGACGAGCGCCGCGAACGCCGCCCCTGGGACCAACCGGAGGCGTGATGACCACCGACCTGTGGGAGTACCGTCCGGGACCCCACCACGCTGCCGACCTGAACCTGACCGGGTACGAGGTGCAGGCCACCGACGGCCCGCTCGGCCGGGTCGAACAGGACACCGGGGACCACCTGCTGATCGACGCCGGGCCCTGGGTGGCGGGCACCCGGCTGTCCGTTCCGGTCGGTCTGGTGTCGCGGATCGACCACCTGGAGCTGACCGTCCACCTGGACTGCCCGCGCGCCCGGCTCAGCCCCGCCCCGGCCGCCGCCGTCCACCTGGGTTCCGCCTGCGACCCACACCGGCGCTGAGCCATGGGCTGGCCGTCCACCACGCTCACCGGCCGGACGATCGCCTTCCTGGTCGCGCCGTACGGGGCGGAGCAGGTCGAGCTGACCTCGCCGTGGCAGGCGGTGGCCGAGTCCGGCGGCACCCCGCGGTTGCTGTCCACCGGGCCCGGCCGCGTCCAGGCCGTCCGGCACCGAGCCCCGGGCGACACCTTCGCCGTCGACCTCCTCGTCGCCGGGGCGCGGCCGTCCGCCTTCGACGGCCTGGTCCTGCCCGGCGGCGTCGCGAGCCCCGACGCGCTACGGCTGGACGAGGCCGCGGTGGTCTTCGTCCGCGCCTACTGCGCCTCCGGCCGCCCGGTCGCCGCGATCTGCCACGCCGCCTGGACCCTGATCGAGGCCGACGCCGTCCGCGGCCGCACCCTCACCTCCTGGCCGAGCCTGCGCACCGACCTGCGCAACGCCGGAGCCCACTGGGTGGACGAGGAGGTGCACGTCTGCCGCGCCGGCCCCGGCCCCCTCGTCACCAGCCGCCGACCCGCCGACCTGCCGGTCTTCAACGACACCCTGGTCACCGAGTTCGTCCACGCGGCGAAGCGGCGGAAGGGGTGAACCCGCTTCCCGCCCCGGGGAGTTCCCGGCGTGCCCGGCGCGAGCCGCGCAGGGGGGTCAGTCGCCGCGCAGCCGGACGAAGGCGGCGACGGGTGGGCGGCCGGTGAGGGTCAGTTCGGCGCGCAGCGGTCCGGTGAGGGGGTGGACCGGGCCGTGCTCGGGGTCGGTGACGGGCGGGCCGGCGAGGGGACCGACGGCCTCGGCGACCTCGCGGGCCTGGACCGGGGTGAGCCGGGGAGTGCTGAGGAGCACCCGGCCGTCGTCGAGTTCGAGGACGAGGGCGTGCGGACGGGAGGCCGGACCGGTGAAGGCGCGGACGGTGGCGTCGAGGGTGTCGCTGCGGCGGTACTTGACCCAGGCACGGCCGGTGCCGCGCGGGCGGTAGGGGGAGCCGGCGGCCTTGCAGACCAGGCCCTCGACGCCGGTGTCGGCGAGGCGGGCCATCCAGTCCAGCGCCTCCGTGCGGTCGGTGGTGGCCAGTACCGGCTGGATCGGCGGAGGGACGTCGGCCAGCGCGGCGAGCAGCAGCCGGCGCCGGTCGGTGAGCGGCAGCCGGCGCAGGTCGCGGCCCGGCAGGGCGAGCAGGTCGAAGGCGATCAGGCCGAGGACGACGTCCGGGGCGGCGGCCCGGGCCCGGCGGGTGCGCAGCAGTTCCCCGAAGGCGAACCGGCCGGCCCGCCAGGCGACGAGTTCGGCGTCCAGCACCAGCCCTTCGGGCAGCCGGGCGACGGCGGCGGCGATCGGCGGGAACTCGGGGGCGAGGTCGCGGCCGGTACGGGACTGCAGGACGGGCGGGCGGGCGCCGCGGGCGAAGGCGACGCAGCGGAAGCCGTCCAGCTTCAGCTCGTACTGCACGCCCGCGCCGCCCAGGCCGTCGGCGGGCGGGACGGCGGTGACGGCGGCGGGGCGCATCACCTCGACGGGCGGGTGGAGCACCTGGCGGGGCTGCTCCTGCCGGGTCGCCGGGCCGGTGGGGAGCGGCCGGGCCCGCTCCGGGTCCAGCAGCGGCGCGAACAGGTCGCCGTGGGCGGCGAGGCGCTCCGGCACCTCGGCGAGGGTGAACACCAGGTCGTCCGCCGTGCCGGCGCGCTCCAGCTCGGCCCAGGTCAGCGGGGTGGAGACGGTCGGCAGCGGCCGGGCCCGGAGGGTGTACGGCGCGGCGGTGGTCTTCCTGGCGTTGTTCTGCGACCAGTCGACCAGCACCCGGCCGGCCCGCCGGGCCTTCGCCATGGTGTGCACCACCAGCTCCGGGCGGTCGCCCTCCAAGGCGGCGGCGAGCGCCTTCGCGTACGCCGAGACCCGGGTGCTGGGAGTGGGCTCGATCGGGACCAGCAGGTGCAGGCCCTTGGAGCCGGAGGTCTTCACCCACGCCGCCAGGCCGTCCGCCGCGAGCCGCTCGCGCAGCAGGACGGCGACGGTGCGGCAGGTGAGGACGGACGCGCCCGCACCGGGGTCGAGGTCCAGGACGAGGCGGTCGGCGAGCCCGGGCGCAGCCGCGTGCCACTGCGGGACGTGCAGTTCCAGACAGCCCAGGTTGGCGGCCCAGAGCAGCGCGGCACCGTCGTCGAGGACCACCTGGCGCAGGTCGCCGCCGCTGCTCGGCACCTCGACGGTGCGCACCCAGCGCGGGGTGCCGGCCGGCGGGTTCTTGGCGATGAACACCTCGGCCTCCACGCCGTCCGGGCAGCGCAGGAAGGAGACCGGGCGGTCGCGCAGGTGGGGGAGCAGGGCGCCGTGCACGGCGGCGTAGTAGCGCAGCACCTCGCCCTTGAGGGTGCCGGTGCGCGGGTAGTACACCTTGTCGAGGTGGGAGAGCGCGAGGGTGCGCCCGTCCACCGTGAGCTGAGGCATGGGTGCTCCCCGGAGCCTGGGTGGGCCTGTGCGTGGCCCCCGCAGCCAGTCTGCCCGGGCGGCGGCGGGGGCGCAGCCGGTCCACCGGGGGTCGGAGGCGGGCCGCTCACCCCCGCGCGGGGGCGGCGGGCCGCGGCGCACCCCGGTAGGTGCCGAAGTACCACTGGTTGCCCTCCGGGTCGGCGGCGGCGAAGTCGCGCGAACCGTAGTCCGTCTCGGTGAGCGCGGTGGTGATCCGGGCCCCGGCGGCGACGGCGCGGTCGTGCACGCCGTCCGGGTCCGCGGTGACCACGTACGCGGTGAAACCGCCCGGCCGGCCCGGGCAGGGCGCAACGCCCTCGGGCGTCTCCCGGTCCGAGCCGAGCATCACGCCGCCGCCCTCCGGCCAGGCCAGTTCGGCGTGGGCGACGAACCCGCCCTCACCGTAGGCGACGACCTCCTGGAAGCCGAAGGCGTCGACCAGGAAGCGGATCAGGGCCCGGGCGTCGGTGGCGCGCAGGCTGGGCCAGACCTGCGGGGCGGGGGCGGTGCCGTCCATGGCTGTCTCCTCGGGGGGCTCGGGTTGCTTACGCCTCCCACTCTGCGGCCGCCGCACCCGCCCCGCCTTGGACGTTTCGGAACTTCGCCTCCTCCGGCCCCTCCGCCGCCAGCCACGCGCTCGGCGCGGCCCCGGCCAGGGCACGGAACTCCCGGGCCAGGTGCGCCTGGTCGAAGTACCCGCAGCGGACGGCCAGGTCGCCGAGCCGGGGCGGCGGCGAGGCGGCCAGCAGATGGCGGGCCCGGTCGAAGCGGATCACCCGGGCGGCGGCCTTCGGCGTCAGACCGGTCTCCCGGCGGAACCGCTCCTGGAGGTGCCGGGTGCTCCAGCCGGTCTCCCGGCCCAGCGCCGCCACCGGCAGGGTGCCGTTGCTGCGCCGCAGCGCCCGCCAGGCCCAGCCGACCTCCGGCGGCACCTGCCCGGACGGGCGGGCGGCCCGCAGCAGCGTCCGGTCCAGCACGGCGAAGCGCTCGGACCAGGTGCGCGCGGACTGCAACTGCTCCTGGAGGCGCGGGCCGAGCTGCCCCAGCACCTCCTCCGCCGGGAGGTCGATCCCGGCCAGCTCGCCGGCGGGCAGCCCGAACAGCGCCCGGGCGGCCAGCGGGTGCACGGCGATCTGCACGCCGGACTGCCGGCCGTCGTGGGTGATCAGCGCCGGGCCGGTGTGCAGGCCGCCGAGCAGCGTCGGGTAACTGCCGGGCGGCTGCGCCGGGTCGGGGTGCCCGGTGATCACCAGCGGCTCGTCCAGGGTGAGGATGAACGTCAGGTACGGGGACGGCAGGCCGCGGTGCAGGGCGGGCGGGATGCCGCGCTGGCGGTACCCGGAGTACCAGGCCACGTACGGGCGCAGCGCGGGCGCGGGCCGGGCGCGGACGGCTTCGTCGACCAGGTCGGCGTCGGTGTCGGCGGCCGTGTCTGCGGCCTCGTCGGCTGTGGCTGCGGCCGCGGGCCCGGTTGCGCCGGCTGCGGACGTCTCGGGGGTTTCCGTCGTCACGTTCCCAGTATCGGCGGCCGGTGGCGAGCGTGCCGCGCGGCGGGGGCGGGCGTCTTGGACAAATGCGCACCGGGGCCGCCGAGTTCGGCCGCTCTGCGGGCGTCCCGGTGGGCGCCCCCGGCGAGGCGGCCGTCTCGCCCAGCGGATCATCCTTTCTTGCCAGGCGAGATGGGCGCACACTGGCGGGCATGGGAAAGCAGTACGAGAGCATCGACGGCAGGCTGCGGGAGTTCATCGAACGGCAGCCCCTCTACTTCGTCGCGACCGCGCCCCTCTCCACCGACGGGCACGTCAACGTCTCGCCCAAGGGCCGCTCCGGCACGCTCGTGGTGATCGACGAACTCACCCTCGCCTACCTGGACTTCGGCGGATCCACCGCCGAGACGATCGCCCACCTGCGGGAGAACGGCCGGATCACGCTGATGTGGTGCGCCTTCGACGGCCCGCCGACCGTGGTGCGGGTGCACGGCCGGGGCGAGCCGGTGTTCCGTGACGACCCGCGCTTCGCCGGGCTGTTGGGCCGCTTCGACCCGGCCGTCGACGGCTCCGGGTTGCGTGCGATCGTGCTGGTGCGGGCCGAACGGGTCAGCGACTCCTGCGGGTTCGCCGTCCCGCTGATGGACTACCGCGCCGACCGCGAACTGCACGCGCAGTTCTTCGGCCGCAAGGACGAGGAGGAGTTCAGCACCTACTGCGAGGGCAAGCAGTACGTCGGCACCAGCATCGACGGCCTCCCTGCTCTCCCGCTGCCGCTCCCGCCCCGACCGGACAGGACCTAGCAGGCCGTCAGGCCCGCGTTACGGGCAGGGTTCCTCGACGCGCATCGCGGTCAGGCCGATCGCCTGCCCGGTCAGCACCTCTCCGGCCGCCGGGCTCTGCCCGCACACCCGCCACTCCCACTGCACCACCACGACCCGCCCCCGCGGACCGGCGTCCCGCACGCTGACCGGGTACCACAGGGGCAGCAGCGCCCGTGCCGCCAGGACGGTCTGGCCGCGCAGCTCGGGCATCGGCGGGTGGGGCGGGCTGGGTGCGGGGATCGCGTAGCCGGGCCGGTCGTCCGGCGGCAGCGTGCGGCCGGGATCGGTGTGCGGATCGCAGGCGGCCAGCCCGAGCGAGGACACGAGCACGAGCAGGGCCCAGGTGCGGCGCATGGTCCCCCCGGTGGAATTCGCCTACGGTCCCGGCGAACCGACCGTACCTGCCGTGCGGTGCGCCGGGTCGGTTCGTGACCGGCTCGCGGCCGGACCGTCGCCACCTCGGTACGCTCCGGGGCCCCGGGCAAGCTCGTGCCGGAGCGGAACGGCGCCGCCGGACTCGCTACGGAAGGCATTCATCCGGTTGCCCTGAGTGTCGGACGGGGGGAGCGTGATGGTCATGATGCGAACCCTGCGTGCCGCCGCCCTGGCCGCGCTCTCCCTAGTACTCGTGGCCTGGCCGGCTCAGGCCGTCACCGCCCCGCGCGCGGAGCGGTCGGGGACCGCGCGGCTGTCCGTCGAGCTCTGCCCGCCCCGGGGCCCGGTGGTCCCGGGCGAGAACGGGACCCTGGAGGTGCGCGTCACCAACCAGGGCCCGGCGGCGACCACCGATCCGACCCTGGTGGTCGTCCACCTGCCCCCGCCGGGCGTGGTGAAGTCGGCCGACCCGCCGGTGGAGCTGACGTACTTCGGGACGGGCAGCTCCTATTCCGTCCCGGCCGGCCTGGCGCCGGGGGCCACGTCCGTGGAGCGGCTGTCGCTGTACGTCGCGCCGATCACCTCGCCGTTCACCACCATCAGCGGTGACGTGCAGGCCTTCTACCCGGGCGACCCGGACCAGTCCGGCCACACCACGCCGTACAGCTTCACCACCGCCGACACCCGGGCCCACTTCATGGTCGGCGCCTCCTCCGCCTGGCAGGCCGGGCACCCGGTGCCGCAGCCGGGCGACCTCACCGGCGCACCCGGGGCCACCATCGACCTGCCGCTGTGGGTGTACAACGCGGGTCCGTCGTACTCGACCCACCCGATCGACGTGCGGATCACCGTGCCGGAGCACACCACGCTGACCGGCCCGACGCCGTACGACTGCACGGCCGCCGGGCCGCGGACCCTGACCTGCCACTACGGGGTCGGGCCGCGCTACCAGGACGCGATCTTCATCGACCCGGCCGTGGTGATCGATCCGGCGACGACCGCCGGCCAGGTGCTGTCCGGCGGGACGCTGGACGTGTCCGGTCAGGAGGACTGCCCCTCGCCCGACTGGCACACCGACTTCTCGGTGACGGTGGCGGCCGGCCCGCCCGGCGGCGGCCCGGAACGGGCCCCGGTCCGGTAGCCCGACCGCCGCCCGTGGGCGCGGCCCGCAGGCCGGCGCGTGCGGTCGGCCGCAGCGGGCGGGAACGCGACGACGCCGCCGCACCCGGGGAGGGTGCGGCGGCGTCGGGGGCCCGGGACAGGCGGGCCGGGGGGTGGGGACTACTTGCCCAGGCCGGCCTTGACGGAGCAGATCGGCCAGGCGCCGGGGCCCTGGGCGGCGAGGACCTTCTCGCCGATGGCGATCTGCTGCTCCTTGGTGGCCTGGTGGGCCTGCGGGGCGTACGCGGTGCCGCCGAAGGCGGCCCAGGTGCTGGAGGTGAACTGCAGGCCGCCGAAGAAGCCGTTGCCGGAGTTGACGGCCCAGTTGCCGGTGGCCTCGCAGGAGGCGACCTTGTCCCAGACGGTGGCCGGCGCGGCGGAGGCGCTGGTGGCCGTGACGAGGCCGGCGACCGGCAGGGCGGTGATCGCCCCGGCCATCAGAGCCATCCGGACGCGGTTGCGGCGCTTCGGGGTGGCGGTGGTGGTGGCAGCGGCAGTCTCGTTACGGAAGGTCATGCGGTTCCTTTCGGAGGAGGCTGCGAGCGCGCGGAACCAGGCCCTCGGAAGGCCGTTGGTTTCGGGGGACACGTCACTCGCGTGGTCCGGCACCGTTCCGGTTCCGGGGCGGTGAAGCCGACCGGAGCGGAGTGCTTGGTGCAACGGATTCGAAGGTACGGGGGCGGTTGAGGCGGTTTCAAGGATTTGGAGGTTTAGGCACGTCAGGGGGCCGTTACCGGGCGTAAGGATCAAGGAAATGACATGATTTGGCCCGATTTGCCACCATTTGCAAGATCAAACCACCCGCCGAAGTGGCCTGCGTCACGCCGAAAGTCGTGTGAGCCCGCCCACATCGTCGACAGCGCGTGACGTCCCACCAGCCCCCGGTGTCGAAATCGCCGCACCGCCCGGCGCCCCGGGTGGCCCGCGCCACAACCCTCACCGGGAGGGCCCCCTCCGGTCACGCACGGTGGCGGGCATAGCCTCGGGGCCATGAGCAACGAGAGCGATGCAGAGGACGTGGAGGCCGTCGGCGGCGCCGGGGAGCCCAGGGCGGCAGCGGCCCCCGCGGGCTTCGAACTGGGGACGGACGGGCCCAAGGTGATCCTGGCGGGGCTGGACGGCTCCGACTCCTCCTGGCGCGCCACCGCCTACGCCGCCGGGCTGGCCCGCCGCCAGGGCGCCACCCTCGCGGTCGCGTACGTCCAGCCGATCCTGGGCGCGGCCACCGCGCTGGCCGGGGCCGTGGTGGAGGAGACCACTCAGGAGATCGCCGACGAGCTGCTGACCGCCCTGCGCGAGGCCGAGCACCACGTGAAGGAGGTGTGGCGGGTGGAATGGCGCTTCCTCACCATGCGCGGCGACCCCTATACGGGGCTGGCCAAGCTCGCGGACGAACTGCGCGCCGACGCCGTCGTGGTCGGCGCCTCCGAGCAGGCCGGGCACCGGGTGATCGGCTCGGTCGCCGTCCGCCTGGTGAAGGCGGGCCGCTGGCCGGTCACCGTGGTGCCGTAGCGCGGCCGGGCCGCCCGGCAGGGGGCCGGGTGGCGGCGGGTAGGGTGCGTGACCATGACGGAAACGCCGGGCGCGCACCCCACCGGGCCCGCCCACCCGACCGGCAGCGACCTGCACCTCGACCTCCCCGCCGTCGGGGGCCGCCGTGCCGCGCTGATGGCGGCCCTGCGCGAGGCGATCCGCAGCGGCCGGCTCGCCCCCGGCACCCGACTGCCGCCGTACCGCGCGCTCGCCGCCGACCTCGGGCTGGCCCGCAACACCGCCGCCGAGGCGTACGCCGAACTCGTGGCGGAGGGCTGGCTGACCGCCCGTCAGGGCTCCGGCACCGCCGTCGCCGAGCGCGCCGAGCCCGTCCCGCCGAGCCCGTCCCCCCGACCCTCCGTGCGGCCGGGGCCCGTCCACGACCTGCGCCAGGGCCGGCCGGACGCCGCGTCCTTCCCGCGCGCCGCCTGGCTGGCCGCCGCCCGCCGGGCCCTGACCGCGGCGCCCAACGAGGCCTTCGGGCCCGGCGATCCGCAGGGGCGGCGCGAACTGCGCACCGTCCTCGCCGACTACCTGGCCCGCGTCCGCGGGGTGCGCACCGACCCGGACCGGATCGTGGTCTGCTCGGGCTTCGCCCACGCGCTGCGGCTGCTGTTCGCCGGCGGGGCGCCCGCCCTGCCGCCCGAGTCGACCGGGCCGCTGGCCGTCGAGGCGTACGGGCTGGGGTTCCACCGCGGGCTGCTGGCCGCCGCCGGGGTCGTCACCGTGCCCCTTCCGGTCGACGAACACGGCGCCAGGCTCGGCGGATTGGCGCACCGTCAGGACGTCCGGACGGCCCTGCTCACCCCCGCCCACCAGTTCCCGACCGGCGGACCGCTGCACGCCGGCCGCCGCGCCGCCGTGGTCGACTGGGCGCGCGGGCGCGGCGGCCTGCTGTTGGAGGACGACTACGACGGCGAGTTCCGCTACGACCGCCAGCCGGTCGGCGCCGTCCAGGGGCTCGACCCCGAGCGGGTGGTCTACCTCGGCTCGGTCAGCAAGAGCCTGTCACCGGCGCTGCGGCTCGGCTGGATGGTGCTGCCGGACCATCTGGTCGACCGGGTGCTCGCCGCCAAGGGCGAACGCGAGGGCTGGGCCAGCGCGTTGGACCAGCTGACCCTCGCCGAGCTGATCGACTCCGGCGGCTACGACCGGCACGTGCGGCGGATGCGCCGCCGCTACCGGGAGCGCCGCGACCAGCTGGTGGCCGCGCTGGCGGGGAGCGCCCCGCACATCGGGGTCTCCGGCGTCGCGGCCGGCCTGCACGCCGTCCTGCGGCTGGAGCCCGGCACCGAGCACGCGGTGCTCCAGGCCGCCGCCCGCCGGGGCCTGGGCCTGGACGGGCTCGCCGACTACCGGCACCCGGGGATCGGCCCGGAGGCCATGCCGGCCATGGACGGCCTGGTCGTGGGCTACGCCACGCCGCCCGACCACGCCTACCCGGCGGCGCTCGCCGCGCTCTGCGACATCCTGCCGCCGCCCGCCTGAACCGGCCGGGCCCGGGGCGGCCGGACCGGCACCGGCCTGCCGGGCGACCGGCTCCGGGTGGCCGTCCGGGGCGGCGGGCGAAGCATAGGGCCCCGGGCGGGGCGGTGGGGGCGGAACGCAGCCGGGGTGGTCCGCGGTGTCCGCCCCCGACTCGTGCGTCGGTACGGACCGGGGCGGAGCGGGGCAACGGAACCGGTACCGCGCCCTACGCTCCTTGGTCATGCGCAGAACACATTTGAGCCGTGTCGCCCTCGCCGCGTGCCCGGCCCTCGCCGTCGGTCTGCTCCTCTCCGCCACACCCGCCCAGGCCGACACCCCGCTGCCGTTCACGGCCGTATCCGACCGGCAAACGACCGTCCGGGGCGGCGAGTTCACCCTGACCCTGACGCTCAGCAACCCGTACGACACGCCGATCCAGTTCGTGTACCAGAGCGTTCAGCCGACCTACCAGACCAGTCTGGAGAACGGCCTCAAGTTCACCGCCACGGCCTGCGGCACCCAGACCAACGGCTGCAGCGACAACGTCCACGGCGGGATCGCCCGGTACAACGTGCCGCTCGCCCCCGGTGCCACGAGCAGCTTCACGGTCACCTACACCGTGGCGCCGGACTCGACCTGCGGGGCGGCGACCAGGATCGACTTCTACTCCTACCTGTACTACGAGTACAAGGGGGGCGAGGCCAAGAACTCCGGCATCGTCGGCATCCCCGGCAGTCAGATCGCCTGCGCCTGACGCATCGCCCGACCGGCGCTCCCTCGCCGCTTCCCCGTCGCACCCCCACTGCGCATCCCCGATCCCCCGTCAGGTGCCGGCCGCCCCCGTCCCGGCACCTGACGGGCCGTTCGCGTGCCCGGATCCCGGTGGCGGGCCGATGCCCGTGGTCGGGGCGCCGCTGACCGGCCCCGTTGCGTCGGCCCCGTTGTGCCGGCCCCCCGTTGACGACCCGCTCCCGCCGATGTCGTACGGGAGGTACGCCGCCTGTCCGCTGCCCGCTGTCCGCGCGCGGGGGTCGGTCGCGCGGGATCCGCGGCGGGGAACGGATGTTCTCGCGACCCGGGGCCCGAGCGGAATGGGACTGCTTCAGATTCACCCTATCGGGGGGTAGTCGGCCTCCGTGCGGGCCCGGTCGGGCGCTGGTGATCTAGGGTTCCCGATGGGCCGCCGGGAGACGGTGGCCGTGATCGCGATGAATCGCCAACACCCCCATCGATACGCGTGTCTGATGAGCCGTCATGGCATCAGTCGGGGTGGATCGGGGCGACCCCGTCGCCGTCCTTCCCTGACCGCGTGATCCGACCAGATGAATGGAGACCCCTGCCGATGCCCGTGGACACGAGCCCGGAGACAGCGCAGGTCCCGCAGCAGTCCAGCCTCACGACGGCCGCTGCCCGCAACCTCGCCACCACGACCAAGTCCGCACCGCAGATGCAGGAGATCACCTCCCGCTGGCTGCTCAAGGTGCTTCCCTGGGTACAGGCCGCCGGCGGCGCCTACCGTGTCAACCGACGGCTCACCTACACCGTCGGCAACGGTGTGGTCGAGTTCATCAAGACCGGCTCCCAGGTCCGGGTGATCCCCGCCGAGCTGGGTGAGCTCGCCCTGCTGCGCGGCTTCGAGGACGAGGAGGTGCTGACCGCCCTCGCCGACCGCTGCGAGCAGCGCGACTTCGGCCCCGGCGAGGTGCTCACCACCCAGGGCGGGGCCGCCGACCGGATCTTCCTGATCGCGCACGGCAAGGTCAACAAGATCGGCACCGGCAAGTACGGCGACGACACCGTGGTCGGCGTGGCCGGCGACGGCGACCGCTTCGGCGATGACGCCCTGCTGGACCCGGACGCCGTCTGGGAGTTCACCGCCACGACCGCCACCGCCGGCGTCGCGCTCACGCTGACCCGCCGTGACTTCGCCGCCATCCGGGACAACTCGCCGAGCCTCCAGGAGCACCTGCTCGGGTTCCTGGCCCTGCCGCAGCAGGCCCAGAACGAGCGCGGCGAGGCCGAGATCGCCATGTCGGCCGGCCACCACGGTGAGTTCGAGCTGCCCGGTGCCTTCGTGGACTACGAGCTCAAGCCCCGCGAGTACGAGCTGAGCGTCGCGCAGACCATCCTCAAGGTCCACACCCGCGTCGCCGACCTGTACAACGAGCCGATGAACCAGATCGAGCACCAGCTCCGGCTGACCATCGAGGCGCTGCGCGAGCGCCAGGAGCACGAGCTGGTCAACAACCCGGAGTTCGGCCTGCTCAACAACGCCGACTTCGACCAGCGGATCCAGACCCACTCCGGCCCGCCCACCCCGGACGACCTGGACGAGCTGCTCAACCGCCGCCGCGACCCCGACTACCTGCTCGCCCACCCGCGGACGATCGCCGCGATCGGCCGCGAGTTCAACGCCCGCGGCCTGTACCCCCACCACGTCGACCTCGGCGGGCAGCAGGTGCCGGCCTGGCGCGGGGTGCCGATCCTGCCGTGCAACAAGATCCCGATCACCAAGGAGAACACCAGCTCCATCCTGGTGATCCGTACCGGTGAGGACAACCAGGGCGTCATCGGCCTGCACCAGAACGGCATCCCGGACGAGTACCAGCCGTCGCTGTCGGTCCGCTTCATGGGCATCGACGAGAAGGCGATCATCTCCTACCTGGTCAGCGCCTACTACTCGGCCGCGATCCTGGTGCCGGACGCGGTCGGCGTCCTGGAGAACGTCGAGATCGCGCACCGCCGCCACTGAGGACGGCCGACAACGGGGCCGGGCCGTAACCGGCCGGCTCGAAGATCGTTTGACCTGATGACGGACGGCCCGCCCCTGGAAGGCGGGCCGTCCGCCTGATCGTGCCTCATCACGTCTGATCGCGCCTGCCCGCGTCCTCCTGCGGGCCGGGCGGATCGCCCTGTTCTGATCCCGTCCCCGGCGACCCGAGAGGTGAGTGGAGCCCATGCCGCAGCGCCGGCAGTCCCGACGGATATCGCTGGACGGCGGTGGGGGTGCGGCCTCCGGTCGGCGGACCAGGCTGATCGGCGCCGCGGTCGGAGTGGTCGCGATGTGCGCCCTGGTCGGCGGCGCCTCGGCGTCCGGCACCGAACACCACGGCGGGGAGCAGCAGCACGGCACGACCGTCGACTCCTGCGTCTGCACCGCGACGGACGTGTCGGTGCAGGTCGGGCCGGGCGGGGACGTGAACGTCGGGGTCGACGTGGACGTCCAGGTCGGCGTCACCGTCGCCCCGACGGCCGACGCGCGACACCAGGGGCCCGGGCTCCCGCACCGGCACCACCCTTGCCGCACGCCGAAGGCCGTGCCCGGACCGGCCTCACCACGGCCCTCGGACACCACGGGGGTCCGTGGGCAGCCCGGCCGCCCGGACGACGAGCACGGCGGGTACGGGGGCCACGACGGGGACTGGTGGCACGGGGACTGGTGGCACCACCACCATCACCACCCGCACCCCTGCCCGAGCCCCACACCGACGTCGACCCCGACGTCGAGCCCCACCCGCACGCCCAGCCCGACGGCGACCCCGACGCCGAGTGCCACGCCGACGCCTTCGCCGACGTCGAAGCCCAGTCCGACTCCGGCACCCGTCCCCACGCAGTCGCCGACCCCCGCGCCGACAACGCCGGCTCCCAGCAGGACACCTGGGCCCACCCCGCCGCCGGCGGCACCCGCGCCGAACCCGCCCGCACCCCCGGCGCCGGACCCGGTGGCACCCGCGCCCCCACCGGACCCGGTGGCCCCCAGCCCGGACGCGCCGAGCCCGGTGCGCCCGAGCCCGCTGTGGCCGACCCCGGCGGCGCAGCCCGTGTACCACGTGCGGGCGGCGCAGCCGCCGGTCCCGCCGCAGCACCACCACAACGCCCCGGCGACGACCACCATGCTGCTGGTCACCGTGCCCGCCATCCTGGCGGCGGCGGCCCTGCGCCCGGGCCGTGGACGCGGCCGCGGCCGTTCCGGGCGGTCCTGACCGCCCCACCGAGGCGGCCCGCCCCGGCCCCCGGTCCGGCCCTGGAGCCCGACCTGCCTGGCCCGGGGCCGGCCTCGATCCTTTGTTCCGTCACAAGCCGAGCCAGAGAAGGGAGTTCCCATGTCCGAATGGTTGGCGTTGGCCATCGCGATGGCGGCGGCCTGTGCCGTCGTGGTGGCGGTGGTGGTGCTGCGGCACCGCCGGGTGGGCACCGAGAAGAACGTCGACGAGACCCCGGACGTCATCGACTACATCACGATGATGATCGGCGTGGTCTACGCGATCGTCCTCGGCCTCGCCCTCGCGGGTGTCTGGGAGGCGCGCGGCGCCGCCCAGGACGACCTGTTCCGGGAGGCGCAGTCGTTGCAGGAGGTGAGCGACCGGGCGGTGGTCTACCCGGCCGAGTTCCGCGACCAGGTCCGGGCCGACGTGGACGCCTACGTCTCGTACGTGGTGAAGGTCGAGTGGGACTACATGCGCAAGAACGGGGAGATCTCCGACAAGGGCACCGAACTGCTGGACAAGCTGCGGGTGGACGTCGCCACCCGGCCGCCGGCCTCCGAGCTGGAGTCGCAGTCCTACCAGCCGATCATGGACCGGATCAGCCAGGCCGACGACGCCCGCAACTCGCGCGGGCAGAACGCCGGGCCGACCATGCCCGGGGTCGTCTGGTTCGGCCTGATCACCGGTGCCGTGGTGACCGTCGGCATGCTGTTCGCGCTGCAGATCCGGCGCACGCCGAGGGAGTTGATCCTGGCGGGCTGCTTCAGCGCGCTGATCGCGTTCCTGCTGTTCATGATCTGGGACTTCGACGATCCGTTCGGCCGGAGCGTCTCGGTGACCACCCAGCCGTTCGTCGACCTGTTCCCCTCCCTCGGGCTCAAGGGCTGAGCAGGGCCCGCCGAACCTCGCCGAAGCGGGTGGGCCCGCGCGGAGATCCGCGCGGGCCCACCGGCGTGCCGGACGTCAGCGCAGGCTGCCGTCCATGGAGTTGAGCAGCGTGCCGGAGGCGTCGTCGTTCTCCAGGGAGAAGGCGAACAGGCCGCCGAGGCCCTTGCTCTTGGTGTAGGCCCCGCGCGCCTGGATGGCCTGCGGGGTGTCGCCGGTCCAGAAGTTGGTGCCGTCGTAGACCCAGCTGCTCTCGGTGACCGGGTCCCAGTGGGTGGTGGCGGCGGTCGGGTTGAGCTCCTTCCAGGCGGCCAGTCCGGCCTCCTGGCTCAGCGGCTTGGCGGCCGTCGGGCCGGTCGCGCTCTGGTACAGGCCGTAGTTGGAGCCGGCCGGGACACCCGTCCAGCCGCGCCAGTAGAACGGGATGCCGAGCACCAGCTTGTTGGCCGGGAAGCCGCCGGGGATGCCGTACTCGGGCAGGCCGGTGGTGTACGCGGCGAGCATGGTGTCGACGTTGTACTTGCGGGTGCCGGGGGTGATCGGCGTGGTCGGGTCGGCCGGGCTGTCGTGCAGCGGGTCCTGGTGGTTGGTCGGGCCCTTGGCGTCCCAGGCGCCGTGCATGTCGTAGGACATGACGTCGGCGTAGTCGAGGTAGTTGCCGATCTTGTCGGTCTCCAGCTGGGCGATCTTGTCCTGGCCGCTGGGCAGGGCGGCGGACAGCAGGTAGCGCTTGCCCTGGGCGGAGCCGAGCGCGTCCAGCTGGGTGCGGAACTCCTTGAGCAGGAGGGTGAAGTTCTGCTTGTCGGCGGGGGAGTAGTGGTTGCCGGTGTGGCCGCCGGCCGAGCCCGGGTACTCCCAGTCGAGGTCGACGCCGTCGAAGATGCCGGCCGCCGTGGCCGCGCCGCCGGAGGCGTCGCCCGCGACGCCGGTCGGCAGGTTCCCCTTGAGGAACATGTCGACACAGGAGGAGACGAAGGTCTTCCGGGAGGCGTCGGTGGCGGCCGCGTCGGAGAAGTACTTGGAGTACGTCCAGCCGCCGATCGAGATGGTGAACCGCAGGTTCGGGTACTTGGCCTTGAGCTGGCGCAGCTGGTTGAAGTTGCCCTTGAGCGGCTGCTCCCAGGTGTCGCTGCTGCCGTCCACGCTGGTGCCGGAGTTGTAGTCGGACTGGTAGTCGGCGTAGGCGTCGCCCGCGCCGTCACCGGCGTTGGGGTTGTTCTCGTTGGTCGAGTCGGAGGCCTTCACCGCCTGGAAGCAGGTGAGCTTGGTGGGGTCGATGTTGGCGAACGCGTAGTGGATGACGTCCAGCTTGCCCGCGGCGCCGCTGGTGTCGACGTTCTTCGGGTAGTACGCGTTCTCGTAGACGCCCCACTGGTCGAAGTAGGCCGAGCGGACGGGCTGTTGCGCGGGGGCGGCGGCCGTCGTGGTGCTCACCGCGGCGGACTGGGCGGAGGCGTGGGAGCCGGAGTAGCCCTGGACGCTGAAGGTGTACGCCTTGCCGGGCAGCAGCGAGCTGACGGCGACGGAGGTGCCCATCGAGGTGGCGACCAGCTGGCCGTTGGACCACACCTTGTAGGCGATCGGGCCGTCGCCGGTGGTCAGGGTGGAGGGCTGCCAGGTGAGCACCACGGCGCCCGCGGTGACCTTGGTGACGGCGACGCCGGTGGGCGTGGTGACCTTGCCGTCCCCGGCCGGGCCGCTGGCGGTGGCCGTCGCGGTCGGGCTGCCGGATCCGGTGGGGCTGCCGCTGGCCGTCGGACTGCCGCTCGCGGTGGGGCTGCCGGACGCGGTCGGACTGCTGGACGCGGTCGGGCTGGTGGAGGCCGTCGGGCTGCCGCTCGCGGTCGGGCTGCCGGTGGAGGTGGGCCCGGCCGGGCCGGTCAGGCTGAGGTCGTCGGCGTAGTAGGCGCCGGTGCCGTACCAGCCGTGGGTGAAGACCGTCACCGAGGTGGTGGTGGCGCTGGTGGTGAAGGTGGTGCTCAGCTGGTTCCAGCCGGTGCCGCCGGGTGTCCAGACCGAGGAGTTGACGCCCGTCCCGGTGGCGCCGAGGTAGACGTAGCTGCCCTGGACGAAGCCGGACAGGGTGTACGTGGTGTTCGGCTGGACGGTGACGGTCTGCTGGCACTGCGCGGTGTCGGAGGCCGAGGCCGCGCCGCTGAGCGCGTAACTCCCGCCGTGCACCGGGGTGGTGACGACGGAGCCGTTGGCGCAGGTCCAGCCGGTCAGGGTGCCGGCCTCGAAGTCGCCGTTGGCCAGCAGGTTCACCGGGGCGGCCGAGGCGGGGCTGAGGGTCAGGGCGAGGGCGGCGCCGCTGGTGCTGAGCGTGGCGGCGAGGGCCAGGGCCATGGCCCGTCTGCGCGGGGCGGTCCGGTGCCCGGCGGCCTGGGCGGGCCGTGCGGGCATGACGCGGTCGTGCATGCGGTTGTCCTCCGGATGTGTGGGGGTTTCCGGCGGTGCGTGGCCCGGGGTGGGCCGGGGGAGCCGCCCGGGCGCTGTGGGGGCGCGCGGGCAGGTGGAGCGTGCCGACGTACGGACGGCGGGCGCGGCGGGTCGGCTGACCCGCTCGCGTCACGACATCACAGATTGGACTGGACCAATATTCGCCGTCAAGGGTGTCCGCCCGCTGGACCGTTCCGGGCCGCCGACGCCCGGGCCCGGTAGGTTGACCGCTGCGGAGCAGGCCCGCCGAACGGAGGACTCGCGATGGACAGCCAGGACTGGGACGACCGCTACGCCGCGACCGAGCTGGTGTGGGGCGCCGAGCCCAACCGCTGGGTGGTCCGCGAACTGACCGGCCTCACCCCGGCCCACGTCCCCGGCCACGCCCTCGACCTGGCTGCCGGCGAAGGCCGCAACGCCATCTGGCTGGCCGGCCGGGGCTGGGAGGTCACCGGGCTGGACTACTCCGCCGTCGCCCTGGAACGTGCCGAGCGGCTCACCGCCGACCTGCCCGACGAGGTCGCCGACCGGCTCACCTGGCGGCACGGCGACGCCCGCACCTTCGAGGCCCCCGCCGCCGGCTACGACCTGATCCTGATCGCCTACCTCCAGGTCCCCGCCCGGGACCGGCGGGCCGCGCTGCGCCGCGCCGCCGCCGCGCTCGCTCCCGGCGGCACCCTGCTGGTGGTCGGGCACGACCTGAGCAACCTCACCGAGGGCGTCGGCGGCCCGCAGGACCCGGCCGTGCTGTTCACCCCGGAGGACGTCCTCGCCGACCTCGCGGACCGCGGCCTGCGCACCGTCCGGGCCGAACGGGTGCACCGGACGGTCGGCCCGGAGCCCGGGCACAAGGGCGAGGGCGACGGCGTCGCGGTCGACGCGCTGGTGCGCCTGGAGCGGGGTGCCGAGTGACGGGGGACCGAGTGATGGAGCACCGAGTGGCGGGGGACCAGGTGACGGGGGGCCGAGTGATGGAGCACCGAGTGGCGGCGCGGCCGGCCCGGCGCACCCTGCTCACCGGCCTGGCGATCGCCGCTCCGGTGCTGCTGGCGGGTTGCTCGGCCTCCTCCGGCAAGGCCGGCAAGAAGGCGGGCAAGGAGGCCGGCGCGGCCAGGGCGAGCGACGCGGGCGGCGAGGCCCTGGTGATGATCATCCGGCACGGCGAGAAGCCGGACGGCGGCCACCCGGGACTGGACGAGAACGGCGGCCACGACGGCAAGTCCCTCACCGAGCGCGGCTGGTCCCGCGCCCGGGCGCTGCCCACCTTGTTCGCCCCGCCCGCGCCCGGCCTGCGCACCCCCGCCCGGATCCTCGCCGCCGCCGACCAGGGCCCACTGGCGGGGGCGCACCGGATGCGGCAGACCGTCACCCCGCTCGCCGCCAAGCTCGGGCTGACCGTTGACACCGGGTACGCCGAGTCCCAGGAGACCGCCCTGGCCGGCGCCGCCCTGGCCGGGCCCCAGCCGGTACTGATCTGCTGGGAGCACTCGCGGATCCCGCGGATCGTCGAGGCGCTCGGCGCCGCCGGCAGCGGCGCACCCGCCACCTGGCCGGACCGCTTCGACCTGGTCTGGGTGTTCGCCCGCCCGGCCGGCGGAGCCTGGACCTTCCAGGAGGTCCGCCAGCACCTGCTGGACGGCGACGCCTGATCCGCCTGCGGGCGTACGCGATGTGACGAAGCGTCAACTAGCTTGTGGGTCATGAGGACTCGCACGTTCTTCGCCGCCGCGGCCGTCACAATGCTGCTGCTGTCCGGCTGCGCCGAATCCGGCTCCGAGGACGGGCCGCAGCCCCGGCCGACCCGGGCCGGCGGCGCGCCGCCGACCGGGGGCGAGCGCCGGGCCGACGGCGCCGAGCTGCTCTACCGGGCCGAGGGTGGCCGCAGCGCCCAGAACCCCGCCTTCGCCCCGGACGGCCGCTCGGTGCTGCTGACCGAGTTCAGCGAGGGCTACAACAAGGGCGCCGCCGCCCTCGGGGTGCTGCCGCTGGACGGCGCCCGCGCGCCGCAGAAGGTCCTGGAGGATCCCGACAAGGCCGCCGTCAACCTCCCGGGCACCAGCTGGAACGCCGCCACCGGCGCCTTCACCTTCGCCACCGACCGGGAGTCCGGCCACGACGAGGTCTGGCTGATGACGCCCGGCGGCAGCCCCGAGCGGGTCACCCGGCACGAGGACGGCAGCGGCTACAGCGAGCCGAGCTTCTCCCCGGACGGCGCGTGGATCGTCTTCCAGCAGAGCTGGGAGCCGGAACACGCCGCCGTGCACGGCGACGACGCCGAACAGGACTCGCTCTGGAAGGTCCGCCGCGACGGCGGCGCCCCCCTCCGGCTGGTCGACGGCAAGGGCACCGGCACCGACAACCGGCAGCCGAACTGGTCGCCCCGGGGCGACCGGATCGTCTTCCAGCGGCGCGCCGCCGGCGGCGAGAACTGGGCGCTGTGGACGGTCGGCGCGGACGGCACCGGCCTGCGCCAGGTCACCGACGTGCAGGGCGAGCACACTGATCCCACCTGGTCCCCGGACGGCCGGTACCTGGTGTTCTCCTCCAACCTCGGCAACCTGCCGAACGCCCAGGTCTTCGTGGTCGCGGCCGACGGCGGACGCCCCGTCCGGGTGACCGGCGACGACGGCTCGTACGACGGCGCGCCGAGCTGGTCCCCGGACGGGAAGTGGATCGCCTTCGAGTCCGCCCCGGGCGGCGAGGCCAACCCCGCCGCCCTCTGGCGCATCCCCGCGCCCGCGCTCTAGCTCACCGTCACCGTCACCACCGAGTACTGCACGACGGTCAGCGGCACGCTGACCGTCGCTCCCGTGACGGTGTACGGGACGGGCTTGGGCGTCGGGTCGGTGCCGTCCGGGGTGGCGACGGTGACGGCCGTGACGGCGGCGCCGACCGGGAGGGCGTAAGAGAGCGTGCAGTTGGCGGGCGTGGTGCGGAAGGCCGCCGGGGTGTTGCCGAAGTTGGTGAAGTTCACCAGGTGGACGACGGCGTCGTTGCCGAGCCGCCGCGCGTCCAGGAAGATCCGGGGGTCCCCGGCCAGGGTGACGGCGGGCGGTGCGGACTGGCGGACAGGGGCGAGCAGTTGGTCGGCCGAGGCCTGGTCGGTCTTGGTGAGGTAGCTGAGTCCGGCCCGGTTGCGGACGTACCAGCAGGTGCCGCTGCCGTAGGCGTTCTGCTTGCCGGCCGGCAGCGGGCTGCCCCGGCGCAGCCCGAGCACGTCGGAGAGCGCGAACTCGGCGCGCTGGCCGCCCAGTTCGTCGAGCGCGGTGGGAGCCGGGCCGGTGATCACGATCGTCCCGCCGGCCGCGACGAACCCCCGCAGCACGGCCGCCTCGGCGTCCGAGACAGCCTGGAGGTCGGGCAGCAGCAGCACCTTGAACCGGGCCAGGTCGGCGGCGGCCAGGCCGGGGCTGGGCACCGTGTCGAACGGGATGTGCGCGTACACCAGCGCCTTCACCGCGCCCCGGAACTCGCCCAGCCAGGGGACGGAGGCGCAGCTCTGCTCCGGGTCGTCGCCGCCCCACCAGTCGCTGATCCCGGCCGGCGCGGTCGCGTTGACGTACATCCCGATGCCCGCGCCCGGGCTGACGTAGTCCCGGGACGGGCTGGAGTGGTAGACGCCGACCTGGGCGGCCGAGGCGGCGTTGTAGAGCCGCTCCTGGTTGGTCTGGACGAAGCGGTACATCCGGGCACGCATCGCCGCGTCCACGGTGTCGTTCTTGTACGGCGTCTTCACCTCGTAGGGGTTGCAGCCGACCGCGATCAGCTGGGACATCACCAGCGAGGCGTCGTCGGCCTGCCAGCCGTAGGAGAACGCCCAGGCGGGCTTGGTGCCGCTGGCGCCGCGCGCGTACTTGTACATCGAGATGAGACAGACCCAGTCGGAGGCGGTGGCGTGCCGCATGCCGTCGTAGTTGCCGAGGATGTCCACCTCCCAGACCTGGCTGACGGCGCCCTCGGCCTGGCGCAGGTAGCCGCCGTCCAGGCCGATCGAGGTGGCGTAGCGGTAGTCCATCGAGACGGTCTCGACGAAGGTGACCAGGTCGGGGTTGACCGCGCGCCCGGCGGCGGCGATGTCGAGCTGGAACTGGAGCAGGTTGCGGTGGCGCCATTCGAGGTAGCGGCGGAACACCGGGTCGGCGAAGTCGGCGGCCTTGGGCAGGGCGAGGCCGCTGTCGGCCTTGAAGGCGGCCGCGCCCCAGGTGGAGGCGTCGCACCAGGAGAGCACGCCGTCGAAGTAGATCGGGACGTCCGGCCAGATGCCGTCCACACCGGTGGCGGCCACGCCCTTGATCCGCTTGAGGTAGTAGTCCCGCCAGGGCGAGTTGGGGCTGAGCCAGACGCTCTCGTCGCCCGGGTCGACCCAGACCACCACGCTGCCGTAGAACACGTTGGGCTTTCCGGCGAGGTCGCGCTGGACCCAGGCGCCGCCCTGGTCGTTCTTGTAGAACGAGCGGCCCTTCTCGCCGCCGGGGGAGATCAGCTCCAGGGAGGGGTAGTACATGACGACCTTGAGGCCGGCGGCGTGCGCCAGGCCGGTGAAGGTCTTCACCTCGGCCATGTGGGCCGCGAACTCGGCGTCGGTGAGCCAGTTGGAGAGCAGGGTGTCGAGTTCGATGACGCTGACGTTCTGCGCCCTGAGGGCGTCGACGGCGCTCTGCATGTCGGCGGGCTCGTTGAAGGTGCCGTCGCCGACGCGGGCGAACCGGGCCCAGTCCGGCCAGGGTTGCGCCGTGGCGGCGCCGCCGCCGGGGAGGGTGGCGGGCGCGGGCGCGGGCTCCGGGGCGGCGGCCCAGGCCTGGCCGCCGGGCAGCAGCCGGACGGTGGCGAGCGCGCCGCCGGTGCCCAGGCCGGCCCGCAGCAGGCGGCGGCGGCCGAGGCGCGAAGTGGTGGCGGCGGTGGCGGGTGCGGGCGGTGTTCCTTCGTGCTCGGACATGGTGGTCCCCCCAGCGTGGGTTGGCGGATCACGGGAACGTGCGCGGAACGCTCGGTGCGTCGGCGGCCGTTCTCCCGGTCGGCGGCGCCTCCGAGCCGACCCTAGTCCGCGGGCCGCCCGCCTGTTCGGGCCCTGTTCGCGGCTACGCCAGACGTCGGATCGCCGGTTGCCAGGTTGACCGAGCCGGATTGCGCGCCGCCCCGCGCAAGCTCCTCCCCGGGGCGCTTGACAGTGTGCAGACCGCCCCCGGTGGTGACGGCGGGGGGAGTGCGGGGTAGGGGTGCTGGGAGCGCGCCGGTCGGATGATCATAGATGTTCGACAGTGCTGTAGATTCACGGCACGGAGCGGCGGCAGGGACGAGGAGGGCACGATGAGCGTTTCGCTGGCCAAGGGGCAGAAGATCAGCCTGGAGAAGCCGGGCGGCGGTCAGCTGAGTGTGGTCCGGATGGGCCTGGGCTGGAAGGCCGCGCAGCCCAAGGGCTTCTTCGCCAAGCTGCTGGCCGCCGGTCGGGAGATCGACCTGGACGCCTCGGCGGTGCTGTTCTCCCAGGGGCGGCCGGTGGACGTGGTCTTCTTCCAGCACCTCAACAGCAATGACGGTTCCGTCCGGCACAGCGGCGACAACCTGGTCGGCGGCGCGGGCGACGCGACCGACGACGAGTCGATCACCGTCGACCTGACCAAGATGGCCGCCGAGGTCGACCAGATCCTCTTCACCGTCAACTCCTTCACCGGCCAGACCTTCCAGGAGGTCGAGGCGGCCTTCTGCCGGCTGGTCGACGAGCAGACGGGCGCCGAGCTGGCCCGGTACACGCTCACCGGGGGCGGCCCGTACACCGCGCAGATCATGGCCAAGGTGCAGCGCACGCCCGCCGGTTGGCAGATGACCGCGATCGGGCAGCCGGCCAGCGGGCGGACCTTCCAGGACCTGATGCCGGAGCTGGTCAAGCACCTGTGACCCGGCCAGGGGCCGGCCCGCCGTGGCCGGCCCCGTCCGCTTCCCCCGCCGCAGCCCCGGGAGTCAGCGCGTTTCGAGGTCGCGGCGCCGGAACCCGGCCAGCGCCAGGGCGATCAGGGCGGCCGCGACCAGGGTGAGCGCCGCGAGCGGCGTCCAGTCCATGGCAGCCGCCGGGAGCCGGGGCACCTGCCCGAACGGGGAGAGCCGGTCCAGGCCCGCGGGGAGCTTCAGCAGCGGGCCCAGGTACCCGATCACGAACGCGTACGCCGGCACCAGCCAGGCCAGCTGCGTCGCCCGGGGCAGCCAGCCGTACACGGCGGCGGCGAACCCCACCGTCACCCACTGGGCGGGCGCGAACGCCAGGGCCGCGCCGACCAGTCGCGGGAACGCGCCGGCGTCACCGGTGGACAACGCCCCGGCCAGGCCGAAGCCCACCCCCGCCGCGAGCAGCACCGCGGTCGAGCCCAGCAGCGCCGCCGCCAGGTGCCCGCCCAGCCAACCGGACCGGGACACCCCGGTGGCCAGCACCGGTTCGGCCCGCCCGGCGCTCTCCTCGGCGCGCGGGCGCAGCGTCGCCAGCACCGCGTAGACCGCGCCGACCACCGCCACCACCAGCAGGGTCATCGCGGCGAAGGAGTCGGTGAGCGAGCGGCCGCCGAGCCGGGCGAGGGCCTCCTTCAGCTGGTCGACGTCCTTGACCATCGCGTCGGCGCCGCCCAGCAGTGACCCGTACATCGCGCCGAGCAGCAGCAGCGCGACCGCGAAGCCGCCCAGCAGGCCGCGGTGCAGGCGCAGGGCGAGGCCGAGCGGGGTGCCGAGGGCGGGGCGGGCGGTGGGCGGCCCCGGGCGGGCGGCGCGCAGCCCGGCGCCCACGTCCCGTCGGGTGCTCAGTGCGAAGCCGGCCGCCCCGGTGACGGCGGCCAGGGCGAGCGCGGGCAGCAGCGGCCACCAGCGGTCGTCCACGAAGGGGTAGCTGCGCTGGAGCCAGCCGATCGGGGAGGCCCAGGAGAGCCCGTTCGACCCGGCGTCCCCGGCGGCGCGCACCGCGTAGGCGGTGCCGAGCACCGCGAGGGCCAGCCCGGAGGCCGTCCGGGCGTGCGCGGTGACCTGGACGGCGACGGCGGCGACCGCCGCGAACAGCAGTCCGGCGGCGGTGGTCGCGGCCCCGAACAGCAGCGCGCCGCCGGTGTCGAGCCCGGGGACGCCGAGGGCGGGCAGCCCGGCGGCGAGCAGCAGGCCGAGCGCGAGGTCGGCGACGGCTGCGGCGCCGAGGGCGGCCGCGAGCTGGGCGTGCCGGCCGACGGCGGCGGAGCGGACCAGCTCGGCCCGCCCGCTCTCCTCCTCGGCCCGGGTGTGCCGGGTGACGGTCAGCACGCTCATCAGCCCGGCCAGCACCGCCAGCAGGCCGAGCAGCCGGTGGCCGAGCATGGCGCCCCAGGTGTAGTCGGCCAGGTAGTGCCCGGGGCCGGTCATGGCGAGGACGGCCGGGCCGGCGGAGGCGTGGGCGATCGAGGCGCGGTCGGCGGCGGTCGGGTAGAGGGTGTGCACGCTGTTGGCGCTGGCGAGGGTGAGCAGGCCGAGGCCGAGCACCCAGGCGGGGAGGCGGAGCCGGTCACGGCGCAGGGCGAAGCGGAGCAGCGTGGCGGTGCCGGCCAGGGTGGTGCGCGGGCGGGGCGGGCGCGGGGCCGTGGCGGGCGCGCTGGTCGCGGTGGTGGTGGCGGTCATCGGGCGGCCTCGCCGTCGACCGGGTGCCCGTTGGCGGCCAGCTCGTCGCCGTAGTGGCGCAGCATCAGCTCCTCCAGCGTGGGCGGGTGGCTGACCAGGCTGCGCAGCCCGGCCTCGCCGAGGCGGCGGACGGCGGCGTCGAGGTGGGCGCCGTCCACGGCGAAGCGCACCCGGGCGCCCTCGGTGCGGACGGCGTGCACGCCCTCCAGCGTCTCCAGCCCGGTGACGGGGCGGTGGGTCTCGGCCTCGACCGTGGTGCGGGTGAGGTGGCGCAGTTCGCCGAGGCTGCCGGTCTGCACCACCCGGCCGTGGCGGATGATGCTGACCCGGTCGCCGAGCTTCTCCACCTCGTCCAGGATGTGGCTGGACAGCAGGACGGTCCGCCCCTGCCGCCGGGCCTGGAGGACGACGTCCTGGAAGACCACCTCCATCAGCGGGTCGAGGCCGGAGGTCGGCTCGTCGAGCAGCAGCAGTTCGGCGTCGGAGGCGAGCGCGGCGACGATGGCGACCTTCTGCCGGTTGCCCTTGGAGTAGCTGCGGCCCTTCTTGGTGGGGTCGAGGTCGAAGCGCTCGATCAGCTCGTCGCGGCGGCGGCGGTCGAGCCGGCCGCGCAGCCGGGAGAGCAGGTCGATGGCCTCGCCGCCGGTGAGGTTGGGCCACAGTTCGACGTCGCCGGGGACGTAGGCGAGGCGGCGGTGCAGTTCGACGGCGTCGTGCCAGGGGTCCTTGCCGAGCAGCCGGGCGCTGCCGCCGTCGGCGCGCAGCAGACCGAGGAGCACCCGGATGGCGGTGGACTTCCCGGCGCCGTTGGGCCCCAGGAATCCGTGCACCTCGCCGGTCTCGACGGTGAGGTCGAGGCCGTCCAGCGCGGTGGTCCGGCCGAAGGTCTTGCGGAGGCCGGTCAGAGCGATTGCCTTCGTCATGCTGCTGAAGCTACCGTAGTTTCAGAAAAACGTGAATATTGGGAAGGCGTTAAAGTTCAGTCGAGTTGTTGATCACCGGAGAGGGGAAGGCGCGCGTGGTGGAGCGGGAAGCGGAGAAGGAGCGCGACGAGCAGGCGGTGTCGGACTTCGTCGAACGGTTCGCGGCCGAGCTGGTGGCCGCGGGCATGGGCCGGATGCCGGCCCGGCTCTTCTCCTGCCTGATGGCCGAGGAGAGCGGCGTCCTGACCTCCGCCGAGCTCTCCGAACGGCTGCGGATCAGCCCGGCCGCGGTGTCCGGCGGGATGCGTTACCTCACCCAGATCGGCCTGGCCGCCAAGGAGCGCGAGCCGGGCTCGCGGCGCGACCGCTACCGGGTGCTGAACGACGTCTGGTTCGAGTCGCTGACCCGGCGCGACGAGTACCTGCTGCGCTGGGTGCGGGTGCTCAGGGAGGGCGAGGCCACCGTCGGCGCGGGCACCGTCGCGGGGGAGCGGCTGGCGGAGAGCGCGGCCTTCTTCGCGTTCATGGTGGACGAACTGCACGGGATGCTCGCGCGGTGGCGGGTGCACCGGGCGACGCTGGGTCCGGGGGCGCTGCCCAGGGCCGGGGCCGGGTCGGATCCGGCGTAGGTCTCGGTCCAGCTCTCGGTCTCGAGCTCGGTCTCGGGAGCTTGGTGCGGCGGGGTGGGGAACGCGGAAGGCCCGCACCAGGGGTGCGGGCCGTCGGCGGATGGGGCGGTGTCAGCGGGTCGGCGGGGCGGCCGAGGGGGAGAGGCCTGCGCTGGGGGTCGTGCTCGGGGCGGCGGAGGAGGGGGTGCCGCCCGGGGTGGGAGTGCCGCCGGGGGTCGGCGTCGCCGTGGCGCACCCGGGGGCGGCCGGGGTGCCGGACGGCGTGCCGGTCGGGGTGGCCGTCGGGGACGGGCTGCCCGTCGGGGTGGTCGTGGCCGTCGGGCTCGGGCAGTCGGTGGGCGTTCCGGTCGGCGTCGTGGTCGGCGTCGTGGTGGGGGTGCCGGACGGCGTGCCGGTCGGGGTGGCCGTCGAGGACGGGGTGCCCGACGGAGTGGTCGACGGCGTGCCGGACGGCGTGGCCGGCGCGGTCGACGGCGGTGTGGTGCCGGGCGTGCCCGTCGGGGTGGTGCTCGGGTCCGTCGTCGGCTGCGCGGAGGAGGACGGCGTCGGGGCCGGCGAGGTCGGCTGTGCGCTCGGCGAGGGCTGCCCGCCCGGGGGCGGGGTGGTCCCGGGGGCGCTCGGCGTCCCGGGGGTGGCGCCAGGAGTCGTCCCGGTCGGCGGCAGCAGCGGCGCGAGCGGCAGGAGCGGGGAGGGCAACGAGGCCGGCGGGGTCGAGGAGGCCGGGCGGTTCGGCACGGTGGTGACGCTGCCGCTGCCGTAGTGCGCCATCCAGTTGCGGACCGTCCGCAGGTACTCGCCCGAGTTGTTGTAGCTGAGGATCGCCCGGTCGAGCTGCGCCGGGTCGGCGAGGTCGCGCCCGCCCGCGCACAGGTAGCGGGCGGCGCTCTCGGCGGCGTCGAAGATGTTGTTCGGGTCGGCCTTGCCGTCGCCGTTGGCGTCCGTGCCCCAGGTCGCCCAGGTGGAGGGGATGAACTGCATCGGCCCGACGGCGCGGTCCCAGCGCGCGTCGCCGTCGTAGCGCCCGCCGTCGCTGTCGGGTATCGCGGCGAAGCCGTTGCCGTCCAGCGCCGGACCGAGGATCGGGGTGAGGGTCGTCCCCGTCGCGTCCACCTGGCCGCCGTTGGCCTGGCCGGATTCGACCTGGCCGATCGCGGCCAGCAGTTGCCACGGCAGGTGGCAGCCGGGCGAGCGCTGTGCGGCCGAGGCCTCGGCCTGGCGGTAGGCGGCGAGCACGGTCGCGGGCAGGGCCGGGCCGGTGGCGGCGAAGGGGCCGGCGGCGGGCGCGCCGGGCACCGTGCCGGGCGGCTGCGGCAGTTGGACGGTGCCGCCGCCGTCGGCCGGGACGCCGGTGCCGAAGGCGCTGCCGGCGCCGCCGGTCGGGCTGCCGCCGGGCTGGGAGGCGGAGGCGTCCGGCGACGTCACGGCGTCGGCGGCCGCGACCGGGGCGAGCCCGAAGCCCGTCACCTGGGAGCCCGTCAGTGCGGCGAGTGCGGTGAAGGCCGCAGCCGTCCCCGTGACCCGCTTGCCGAGCCGCAGCCCGCGCCCGCCCTGCACCTTGCCGAACCTCGCCGTCATACCGTGCCCCTCCCCGTAGCCGTCCCGACCCTGCCGGAACGGATGAACCGTCGTCATCGTGCCTGCCGCCGGACGGCGGCTCCCGCCGTCGCAACGATTAGTATCACGACGGTCTGACGCGACAGGGGTGGCCGGAGGTTGCCGCGGCCCGGCGCCGACATCGAATACCGCAGGTCAGCAGGGGTGGGGGAATGCCCGCTCGGGCTCGGGCCGGGACTCGATCCGCGTCGCGGCCAGGCTGGCCGACGGCCCGGCCGGGTAAGGGAGTTGGGGTGCGTGCGCGTCCGCCACGGGTTCCGTCCGCGGGCCCGGTGGCGGCACCGGAGGGCTGTGCGGGTCGAGCTTCGACGTTATCTCCCTTTCCTGCCAAGGGAGTTGACCGAGGGCGTGCCGGTGGTGGGCCGGGCGTGCAGGGGCCCGGACCGGCGGTCCGGGGCGCGGGGGTGGTGCGTGCGCGTCGTTCCGGGCTCCCCGGCGGCGCCCGCCTCCGACCCTCCTGACCTGCGTGGATGTCCGCCGCCGGGCGGGCGCTTCCCTACCAGGGCGGGCGTGCGGACACCAGGGGGCGGCCCCAACTCGCCCCTGGACGGGTGACGTTCTGGTGAAAAGGGCATGCCAGGAATCTCCGCCCGGCATGCTGTGCCCCGTGACCATGCGGATGGAGGCCCGGACTGTGAGCGCGAACCTGCCCGAGACCGTCGCCGAGGGAGCGGTCGTCCTTCCGGCCCCCCCTCGGGCGGTCGACGACCTGGCCCGCGACCTGACCCAGGCCGCGGCCGCCGTCCGGGCGGTCTCGCGGGTCGCCCGCAGCGGTGGGGACCTCGCCGTCGCCGCGTACACCGCGGTGGTGTGCACCGGGCGTTCGGCCGCCCGCGTACTGGAGGAGGCCGCCGCCTGGTGCCGGCAGGCCCCCGGGGCCGAGGTGCACTCGCTCGCCTGGGCCCGGGTGCCGGGGCACCGCGAGGACGTGGACGAGTACCGCGTCACCCTCGCCGTCAGCTTTCCCGACGACGAGACCGGCGAGCACCTCGGCGACACCCATCGCGCCCGCCGGTGAGGAATCCGTAGGATGATCCCCATGGGTGATGGGGACACGAAGCAGCTGACGGGCGACCAGGCGCAGGACGCGACGGACGACGGCCCGCGAGAGCTCTCGCGGGCCGCCGCCGTGGCCGTGACGGTGCTCGCCGCCCTCTGCGGCGCCGCCGTCCTGCTGGCCGTCTTCCACTGGCTGGGCTGGAGCGTCCCCTGGGTCGGCTGGATCGTCGCCAAGGCCGGCATCAAGCTCGCCGTCGGGGGCTTCGCCGGGCTCGCCGCCGCCTTCGCCTGGCTCCGGTCGCGGCTGGGGCGTGCGGCGAGCGACTCGCGGTCCTGACGGCGATCCAGGGCCTGTCCGGGCCGGCCGTGCGTCAGCCGGAACGGCCCAGCAGCATCATGAAGAGCGCGTAGTTCGGGATCCGGCTGACCGCGGTGTTCGACAGCGAGAGGAACTTGCCGTCCTTCTTGACCACCAGGTAGCCGTTGACCACGCTGATCGACTTGATGTCGGACCAGGGCACCAGACCGCGCTTCACCGTGCGCAGACCGGCCGAGCTGACCAGCAGGTCGCCGAAGGCCAGTTCCCCTCCGTCCGCCAGCGAGGCCCGGGCCCCGGACAGCTGGGTGGCCGCGACGTAGTGCGCGGCGACCTCGCCCAGTTCCGCCCACCTGCCCAGCTGGGTGCCCCTGTCCCCGCCGCTGAGCTTGGCGCGCCGGGGGTCGCGGTACTTGCCGTCGATCGTGAACGTCTCCCCGTCGTCCCGGATGAACCGGTAGGAGAAGTCCGTTTCGGTGTAGATGTTGTGCGAGTAGTGGGCGACGGTCGCCTGCATCACGGTCGAGACCTCGTCCCAGCGGAAGACCGTGAGCTCCAGGCCCCCGCCCTCGTGCACCAGGCCGTGGTCGAAGTGGTAGACCCGGAGCTTCTCCTCCTCGCGCGGCTTGCCGAACAGCCGTGTCTTCGTCAGCACCAGGAAGCACTGGCGCAGCAGGCCGAGGCCGGCCTGCTGCGCCTGCTCGGCCACTGCGGCGGTGATCTGGGTATCCGTGGTCTCGACGACCTTCACCATGGGCTCGCTCCTGTGTATGGCGACTACGGCCATGGGAGTATTCCCCGGAGCCGGGGGACGTGAGGCACAACAGCGGCCGCCCGCTCGGGCTTTCGCAGTCTTTCGGCCAGTCGCGGGCCGCCTGCTGGACGAACGCGCCCCGAGGGGCGCCGGCACGGCGGGGCGTCGACCCGTGACGGTCGGCGCCCCGCCGTGCCTCACCCGACGCGCGCCCCGACGGCCGCGGTCGAGCGGCCGGGCACTCAACCCGCCTGCGGGGTGGGGCAGACGAGGTCGCGCTCGGGGGCGCGGCCGCCCAGCAGGTAGCTCTCGACGACGTCGGTGACGCAGGAGTTGGCGGTGGGGTACTGGCCGTGGTCGCCGCTCCCGGTGACGGTCACCAGCTTGGAGCCGCGCAGCGCGCGGTGCGCGCCGAGCGCGGCCTCGTAGTACGTCGCCGGGTCGTGCACCGAGTTGAGCATCAGCACCGTCGGCAGGTGGGCGCCGGTCACCTTGACCTTGGGGGCGGGCGCAGTCGGCCAGGCCGCGCAGACCGCGCTGAAGGCCAGCGTGCGCGCGCCCGCCAGCGGATAGCGCGCGGTGTTCTCCGCGCCGCGCTGGACCCAGGTGTCCATGTCCTTGGTCCACGGGGTGTCGTTGCAGGTCACCGAGAAGTACTCGGCGAGGAACTCCGGGCTGAGGTACTGGCCGAACAGCCGCCCGGCCATCGTCCTGGCCGCGGGGTCGGCCCCCTGCCAGTCGTCGACGGCGGTCAGGGCCTGGGCGAGGAAGGGGAAGGTGTCCCGCTCGTAGATCGCGCTGATCGCGCCGTTGTCCAGCTGGTTCGGGCCGATCGTCAGGGAGCCGTCGACGATGGGCTGGTCGTGCAGCGCGGCGCGCCGCTGCTCCCAGTGCGCCTGCACATCCTCGGGGGTGGAGCCCCAGTGGTAGGTGGCGTCGCGGGCCGCCAGCCACGGCACGAAGTCCTCGTCGAAGCGGCGCTGGAAGCTCATCGGCTGGCCCAGTTCGAACTTCTCCCAGGTGCCGTCGAAGCCGATGTTGCTGTCCAGGATCATCCGCTCGACCCGGTGCGGGAAGAGCGTCCCGTAGTAGGCCCCGATCATCGAGGCGTAGGAGGGGCCGAAGTAGCTGAGCTTCTGCTCGCCGAGCAGGCCGCGGAACAGGTCGATGTCGTGGGCGGTCTGTTCGGTGTTCAGGTAGGGCAGCAGGTCGCCCGTGCGCTCCTGGCAACTGGCGGCCAGCTTCTTGGAGTTGGCGACCACCCGGTCGATCGCCGCCGGGGACTGGTCGCGGAAGTCGCCGGCCAGGAAGTCCTGGAACTCCTCCGGCGTCTGGCACACGGCCCGGGTGCTCTCGCCGACCCCGCGCTGGTCGAAGCCCACGATGTCGTACGCGGCGCCGACGGCCGGGGCGGCCGTGGCCAGGTTCGCCGGGCGCAGCAGGCCCGACGCGCCGGGGCCGCCGGCGGCCATCAGCAGCGTGCCCTTGCGCTTGGCCGGGTCGCCGGCGCGGTGCCGGGAGACGGCGATCGTCACGTCGGCGCCGGCGTCGGCGTGGTGCCAGTCGCGCGGGGCGGTCATGGTGGCGCAGTCCAGCGCCGGCTGCTTGGCGCAGGGCTGCCAGGCGAGGGTCTGGTGGGTGTAGCGGGCGGGGGCGACCTCGGCGTCGCCCGGGTTCCGGCCGGCGTCCGGGGCGGCGCTGGCGGTGGCCGGTACGGCGAGGCCGGCCAGGACGGCGGCGGCGACGGCCAGGGCGGCGCGCCGGGTGCGGGAGGCGGTGGCGCCGGCCGCCGGGGTGTGCGAGGCGGTGGTGTTCGGCGCGGTGGTGCTCGGCGTGATGGGGTGCGAGGCCGTGGTGTTCGATGCGTTGGTGTTCACGGGAATGATCCTGTCCGAGCTCGCCCTGACGGTCGATCATGCGGGGTTCCGTGTCCGGGGTGGTGCTGGGTACACCCCGGACACGGAGGATCGCCCCAGGTCAGTAGGCGGCGGTGAAGCGGGTGCGGCGGTGCGCGGGCTGCTCGGCCTCGTCGAGCAGGGCGACGGCGAGGTCCTCCATGGAGATCACCGAGGCGCCCTCGGCGTCCACCAGCAGTTCGTCCCGTCCGAGCCGGAAGCGGCCGGTGCGCTCGCCGGGTTCGAGCAGGGCGGCGGGGCTCAGGTAGGTCCAGTCGACGTCCGGGTCGGCGGCGCGGTAGAGGTCGAGCTGCTCGCGGCAGGCCCGGGCGATCGGCCGGAGCTCGGCGGGGAAGCCGGGGTCGTCGGCGAGGGCCGTCCCGCCGCGGCCGGGGAGGGTGAGGCTGCCCGCGCCGCCGACGGCCATCAGGCGCGCGCCCGTTCCGGCGAGACCGGCCAGCAGGCCCCGGGTGGCGGCGGACAGCTCGTGCTCGCTGCCGGGCGCCGGGCGGGTGGCGGTGATCACCAGGTCCTGCCCGGCGGCGAGGCGGGCGACGTCCTCGGGGTCACGGGCGTCGCCGACACCGAGGGCGACGGCGGCCGGCAGGCCGTGCGGTTTGGCGGGGTCGCGCAGGACGGCGGTGATCCGGTGGCGGCGGGCGAGTGCCTCGGTCACCACCCGGCTGCCGACGTTGCCGGTGGCGCCGAACACGGTGATGTGCATGGAGGTTCTCCTGGTGCGGTGGGTGCCAGCGGCTGCTGGGCGGGGATCGGGGAGTGCGGGAGGGGATTCGGCGGAGACGAGGCGGGGTCAGGCGTTCTCGCGGACGGGCGGTGCGGAGGCGGAGGCGGAGGCGGGGGCGGCCGGGGCGTCCGGGGCGGCGGGCGCGGAGGGCGCCGAGGGCGTGGCGGTGCCGGGGCGGCGCCGGGTCTGGGCCGCGATCAGCGAGCCGAGGACGATCAGTGCGCCGAGCGCCTGGAGCGGGCTGAGGTCCTGCCCGAGGGCCAGCCAGCCGATCGCGGTGGCGACCACCGGGCTGAGCAGCGAGAGGAAGGAGACCGAGGTCGGCGGCAGTGCCCGGATCCCGCGGAACCAGAGCGCGTACGTGAGCGCCGCGCCGATCAGGCTGAGGTAGCCGTAACCGAGCAGGTTGCCGCCGGTGAGGTGGGACGGCGGGGCGCCCTCGACGAACAGTGCGACCGGCACCAGCAGCAGTCCGCCGGCGGTGAGCTGCCAGCCGGTGGTGGCGAGCAGCGGGGCGGGGGAGACCCAGCGTTTGGAGAGGACGACGCCGGTGGCCATGACGACCGCGCCGGCGAACGCGGCGGCCACGCCGACGGCGTCCAGTTGGGCGTCGGCCCGCAGGACCAGCAGGCTGACGCCCGCGATCCCCGCGATGCCGCAGATCACCGTGCGCGGCGTGAGCCGGTCGCCGAGCAGCGCGGCCGAGAGTCCGGCGGTGATCAGCGGCTGGACGGCGCCGACCGTGGCGGCGACCCCGCCGGGGAGGCGGTAGGCGGCTATGAAGAGGAGGGCGAGGAAGGCGCCGATGTTCAGCGCGCCGAGGACCAGCGCGCGCCACCACCAGCTGCCCTTCGGCAGCCGGCGGGTGACGGCGATCAGCAGCAGCCCTGCGGGCAGGGCCCGGAGGACGGCCGCGAGGAGTGGACGGTGGGGCGGGAGCAGTTCGGTGGTGACGATGTACGTCGACCCCCAGACGGCGGGGGCTGTCGCCGTCACCAGCACGATTCCGAGGCGATTTCTTAGCACTAAGCAAATGTATCTCAGCGCTAAGGCATCTCTCACCGCTTTGGCGGGGTGGCGTGGCTCACAGTTACCTCATCGCTAAGGAATCCCGCCGGGATCCCCTACCCTGAACCTGTGGCAGATGCAGATCATGTGGACCGAGTAGTCGCGCAATGGGCCGTCGAGCGCCCCGACCTGGACGTCTCTCCGATGGAGGTGTTCGGCCGGCTCAAGCGCCTCTACCGCCTGGTGGATGCGGAGCTCAACCGGACCTTCGGCGAACACGGCCTGGACGCCGCCTCCTTCGACGTCCTCGCCACCCTCAAGCGCAGCGGCCCGCCCTACCGCCTCACCCCCACCGGGCTGATGCAGTCCGCCATGGTCACCTCCGGCGCCATCACCCAGCGCCTCGACCGTCTGGAGGCCCGCGGCCTGGTCACCCGCACCCAGAGTGACCAGGACGGCCGCAGCCGCGTGGTCGCGCTCACCCCCGAGGGCCACGCCCTGATCGACCGCGCCCTCCCCGACCACCTCGCCACCGAGCGCGCCCTCCTCGCCGGCCTCGACGACCCCGGGACCGCTACCCTCGTCGACGCCATGCGCACCCTCCTGGCCGCCCTCGGCGACAGCCCGGAGTGAGCGGGCGGGCGCGCGGGCGGACCTCCCCGCCCGACCGGCCTACGGGTTGACCGCCACCGCCTTGAAGAAGGTGTAGTGGAACGTCCCGCCCGGCTCGGCCGTGCGGCGCAGTTCGGCGATGCCGTGGTCGAAGGCGTCGGGGGTGGTCAGACCGGCGGCCAGCGCCTCGGCGCGGACGGCCTCGACCATCGCGACGAAGGTGCGCCGGGTGAAGCCCTCGACCAGGGCGGGGCGGGCGCCGTCGGCGTGGACGGTGCGGGGGCGGACAGCCACGTCCCGGAAGCCGGCCTCCGTCAGGAGCGGGTACAGGCGGCGCCCGAGCAGGGCGTCACCGCCGGCCGCCGCCTGGAGCCGCACCAGCAGGTCGACCGCGTCGCGGGCCGCCGGGCCCTGCGGGTGGAAGAAGGCCGAGCCGTGGTCGCCCTCGATCACCGTGATCGTGCCGCCCGGCCGCAGCACCCGCCGCAGCGCGGTCAGCGCGGCCACCGGGTCGGCCAGGTGCTCCAGCACGAAGCACACGAAGACGTGGTCGAAGGAGCCGTCCGGGAAGGCGAGTCGGTGCAGGTCGCCGTGGTGCCAGGTGACCCGCGCGGTGGGCGCCTCGGCCGCCACCCGGGCCCGGGCCCGCGCCAGCGAGTCCGCGGAGACGTCCACCGCCGTCAGCAGCACGCCGGGGCCGGCGGCCAGCAGGTGCGCGGTCTGCGCCCCCACCCCGCAGCCCGCCTCCAGCACCCGGCTGCCCGCCGGGTACGCGGTGCCCGCGTGCAGCAGCTCGGCGAGGGTGTCCGCCTGGTCGCCGAGCCGTTGCGCCTCGGTCTCCGAGTAGCCGTGGACGTAACCCGGGGCGTAGTCGTGGCCGGGGCCGGGGCCTGCGGCGTCCTGCCGGTCGTTCAGTGATGCCGTTTCCGTGGTCATGGCCCCACCTTCGCGCCACAATGGCCCGGTGAACAGGTCCAAAGAAGCGCCAGACGGCAGGTCCAAACAGGCGGACCCGGGCGCCGACTTCCTCCAGCTCGACACCGCCGACGCCCCGCCCGGCGGCCTGACCGGCTGGCTCGCCCGCCGGCTGCGCGAGGCCATCGCCGACGGCCGTCTCCCCACGGGCAGCCGGCTGCCCGCCACCCGGGGGCTGGCGGCCGAACTCGGCGTCTCCCGGGGAGTGGTGACCGACGCCTACCGGCGCCTGGCCGAGGAGGGCCAGATCGCCGGCCGGGGCAGGGGCGGCACCGTCGTCGTCGCGGCCCCGGCGCCGCCCGCGCCCCCGTGGTCGGCCACATCCCCGTGGTCGGACAAGTCCCCGGCCTCGTCGCGCGCCCGGCCGGAGCCTGTCCTGTTCCACGCCGACCCCGACCCCGAGGTGTTCGACCTGCTGCGCGGCACGTCCGCCCGGATCGACCTCACCCCCGGTGTGCCCGACCTCGCCGCCTTCCCCCGCGCCGCCTGGCTGCGCGCCGAACGCGCCGTCCTCGACGGCCTCGCCGCCGCGGACCTCGGCTACGGAGACGTCCGCGGTACCCCCGCGCTGCGCCAGGCCGTCGCCCACTGGCTGGCCCGCAACCGGGGCATCCGCGCCGACCCGGACGAGGTGCTGATCGTCGCCGGGACGGCCCAGGCCCTCGCCCTGCTCGGCCGGGCGCTCGGCCGGGTGGGCGTCACCGAGGTCGCCGTCGAGGACCCGGGCTCGCTCGGCGCCCGCCAGCACCTCGCCCACTGGCTCGCCGCGACCCCGCCCGTCGCGGTCGACGCCGAGGGCGTCCGGGTCGACGCGCTGCGCGCCACCGGTGCCCCGGCCGTCCTGCTCACCCCGGCCCACCAGTACCCGACCGGGGTCGTCCTCGGCGGCGAGCGGCGGCGCGAACTGCTGCGCTGGGCGGGCGAGGGCGGCCTGGTCATCGAGGACGACTACGACGCCGAGCACCGCTACGACCGCCCGCCCGTCCCCGCGCTGCGCGCCGCCCTGCCGGAGCAGGTCTGCTACGCGGGCAGCATCTCCAAACTGCTCGCCCCCGCGCTGCGCACCGGCTGGCTGCTGGTGCCGCCGCGGCTGCGCGAGGCCGTCCTGGAGGCCAAGCGGTTCGCCGACCTGGGCAACCCGGTGCTGCCGCAGCTGGTGCTGGCCCGGCTGATGGAGTCCGGCGAACTCGACCGCCACCTGCGGCTGTTGCGCCACCGCCACCGCCGACGACGGGACGCGATGATCGCCGCCGTTCACGCCCACCTCCCCGGCGCCACCGTCCACGGCGCGGCGGCCGGCCTGCACCTGATGCTCACCCTGCCGCCCGGGGCCCGCTGTACGGACACCGAACTGGCCACGGCGGCGCTCGCCGAGGGCGTCAAGGTGCAGCCGCTGTCCTGGCACGCGCGCCTGCCGTACCCGCCGGGGCTGGTGCTCGGCTACGCGGCGGGTGCGCCGGGGGAGATCGCGGAGGGGGTCGCCGTCCTGGGGCGGTTGCTGCGCCGGTAGGGCTGCTGAGGGCGTCCGGCGCCCGGGTCCCCCGTCCGCGCCGGCGCGGGTGTGCTCCTCCGGGGTCCGGGCTATGGTGGCGACGGGCTCGGGTGCCTTGACAGGCGTGGGTGCCTTGACGGGCCGTATCCCGCTGCCGACCTCAGGGAGGCGTGATGGCCGTGCTTCGGCGCACCGTCCAGTTCGGCGCGATGCTGGTGGTGCTGGCGGCCACGCTCGGGCCGGTTCCGGCCGGGTCGGCACCGGCGTCCGCACCGGCGTCGGCACCGGCGTCGGCACCGGTGTCCGCGCCGGCGTCGATACCGGAGTCGATACCGGAGTCGATACCGGGGCGCGGAGTTGCCCCGGGAGAGGGGGCGGTGGCGGCGGAGATGGCCGATCAGGACGCGCGGCAGCTCGCTGGGCGCCGGATCGTACTCTCGTACGCCGGTCCGACACCGCCGCCGGGCGTGCTGCGGACGATCCGGGAGGGGCGGGCGGCCGGGGTCATCCTGTTCGCCGAGAATGTCACGAGCCCGGCGCAACTCGCCGAGGCCGTCGGTCAGTTGCGGGAGGCGGCGGCGCAGTCGCCGGTGCCCGAGGGACTGCTGCTGATGACCGACCAGGAGGGCGGCAAGGTGCGCCGCCTGCCCGGCGCGCCCGAACTCTCCGCCCGCCGGACCGGATCGGACCCCGACCCGCTCGGCGCGGCGGGCCGAGCCGGTGTCGGCGCCGCCGGGACGCTCGCGGACGCGGGGCTCAACGTGAACCTCGCGCCGGTGCTGGACGTCTACGACACCCCGGGCAACTTCATCGACCGCCATGAGCGCTCCTACGGTCAGGACCCGGCCGGTGTAGGCGAGTTGGGCAGCGCCTTCCTCGCCGCCCAGCAGGGCCTGGGCGTGGCCGCCACCGCCAAGCACTTCCCCGGGCTGGGCTCGGCCGCCAACGGCGAGAACACCGATGACCGCCCCGTCACCCTGTCCGTGCCGCTGGACGAGCTGCGCGCCCGCGGCGAGGAGCCCTATCGGGCGGCCATCGCGGCGGGTGTCGGGCTGGTGATGGCCTCCTGGGCGGTCTACCCGGCGCTCGACCCGGACCGCCCGGCCGGGATGTCGCCCGCCGTGGTCCAGGGCGAGCTGCGCGGACGCCTGGGCTTCCAGGGCGTCACGGTCACCGATGCCCTGGAGGCCGAGGCCCTCGCCTCGTACGGCGGCGCGGGCTCCCGTGCGGTCGCTGCCGCCGAGGCCGGGATGGACCTGATCCTCTGCTCCGCCCGCGACCCGCAGCAGGCCGAGGACGCCACCACGGCCCTCGCCGACGCCCTGGACTCCGGCCGTCTCGACCGCGCGGCCTTCGCGGACGCCGTCACCCGGGTCGACGCCCTGCGGGCCTCTCTGGACTGAGCCGGCGGCGGCCGACCGGCGGTGGTCGGCCGGCGGTGGCCGACAGTGGCCCGCCCGTGGGCGCGGGCGCCGTGCGGGCCGTCCCCAGGCCGACGCCTGCGAGGCGGGCGACCGCCCCGCGCCGGGCGCCGGGCAGACCGGCCGTGGCAGGTGCGCGGATCCCGACCCTCCGGGGTGGGATTACGCCATCGAAGGTCTGGTTTCGGTCGGCTCGGCACTTCGAAGGCAGAATCCCGGTCGTGGCATGGGAATCGCATGGCAAAGTACCGTCATGGCACATGTGAAATGTCACATGTGACCTCGCCTGTTCTGATCGTTCCTCGTACCCTCCGAAGGAGAAGACAATGAACCGCATCACCCGGATCGCCTCGGGCGCGGCCGGTGCCGTCGCCCTGCTCGCGGCGCCGGCGCCGGCGCTCGCCGCGTCGGCCGGCGGCGCGGCCGGGACCGTCGCCACGGTGACGACCTGCGGCTACAACGGTCTCCAGGCCGGGCTGTCGACCAAGGTCTGCGCCGAGGTCACCGGCGGCAGTGTCGTGCTCTACGGGCAGATCGGCCTGGCCGGTCCGCCCACCCCGGACACCCCGTGGCCGCCGAAGCCGCAGGAGCTGCTCACCCGCCTGTCGGCCGGGGTGGTCGGCGGCGAGTCGCTCGGCTCGGCGAGCGTGCGCGCCGTGTTCACGACCGCCACCGTGCGGGTCGACGGCATCAGCGTCACCGTGCCGTGCGGTTCGGTCCTTCACGCGACCTTCTCCGTCGAGTCGATCTCGCGGGGTCCGGCCCCGGTCGAGGTGGATGTACCTGTAGGCTGCTGACGGAACCTCACCATGGCCGCCGAGTCCGGGAGTTGGCAGCGTCCCGGGCTCGGCTTCCGGCGTTCCCGCACGCCCTCCGGATGTGACGTGGACCACTCGGGGGCGGCCCCGGCGGGCCGGGCGACCGCCAGGCGACGGCCGGGCGCCCACTGTGACGACTTGAAGAAACCTTCATCTGTGGCGATGATGCTTGCCGGCCGCCGTTGAGGGCGCGGCCGCACGCCCAGCGAGCCGTACCCGAGGGAGGGGCGCCGACGATGCCCGTCCCGCTGTACCAGGCCAAGGCGGAGTTCTTCCGCACCCTCGGCCACCCGGTCCGGATCCGGGTGCTGGAACTGCTCCAGGACGGGCCCCGGCCGGTGCGCGAGCTGCTGGCCGAGATCGAGGTCGAGCCCTCCAACCTCTCCCAGCAGCTCGCGGTGCTGCGCCGTACCCAGCTGGTCGCCGCCACCCGCGAGGGCAACACCGTGGTGTACGCGCTCAGCACCCCGGACGTGGCCGAGCTGCTGCGGGCCGCGCGCCGGATCCTGACCGAGCTGATCACCGACCAGGGCGCGCTGCTCACCGAACTGCGCGAGCCCGGCGGCCGGCCGCACCGTTGAGCCCGCCGAGGCCCTCGGGCCGGCTGAACCCGAGGAGCCCGGAGAGCCCGGCCAGCCCGTTGGACCCGCGCCCGACCCGGCCGGCCGACCCGAGGAGAACCCCCGCCATGAGCGAGAGCACGAGCGACGGCACGCGCGAGGAGAAGCGCCGACGCAAGGCCATGCTCATCCGGGCCGGCATCTACATCTTCGCCACGCACCTGTTCGCCGGCTTCGTGTTGCTGCTGTTCGCGCTCGGCGGCCGCAAGTAGGCACCTCCTACGTCCGAGGGCCGTCCTTCACGAGGTAGCGGTCGCTGGTGCTGGTCCAGGCCTGGACGCCCTCGATGAGCTCCCGGGTGCCGTCCAGGTACCAGCGCCCGGCCGGGTGGCGGCGGCGCAGGTCGCTGCGCAGGGCTTCGTTCTCCCGCCGCAGCCGGGCGACCCGGGAGCGGACGGCGCCGACGGCCCGGCTGCGGGTGCAGCCGCGGATCCGTTGCAGGGTGAGGACGGTGTTGAAGGCGGCCGCGCTCTGGCGTTCCTCCCGCTCCAGTGAGTACAGGTCGTTGATCAGCGTGGCGGCGTCGGCGGTGTTGGCGCGCAGCCGGTGCAGTGCGGGCTCCGCGTGGAGGGCGGCGGGGGCGTCGGCGCCGTGGACCCGTTCCAGTATGTTCATGAACGGGTAGAGGCAGCTGCCGTGGCGGCGCAGCCGCATGGTCTCGGGCAGTCCGAGGGCGGGGACCGTGCCGTGGGCGCGGTGTTCGGCCTCGGCGGGGAAGGTCTCCAGACAGGCCTGCCATTCCCGGGCGGCCCGGACGCGCCAGTTGAGCGACATGCCCTGCGCCTGGCGGCTCCACAGGTCGTGCCAGGCGCGGAGCAGGTGGTCGCCCGAGCGCGGTGCCGGGCCCTCGCCGACCGGCGCGGAGGCGCCCGTCCGATCGGCCCCGGTGCGGCGCAGGGCGTCGATGAGCGGGTCGACGACGTCGCGGGCTTCGGCGGGGCGGCGTCCCGGCGGGCCGTCGAAGCGGTCGTCGAGGATGGTGAACCAGCCCAGCATGTCCACCAGCAGGTCGAGGTTGGCGCCGTGGGCGCGGGGGAAGGCGTGGCCGATCAACTCGTGCAGGGCGTAGGCCCCGTAGCGGGTCATCTCGGGCGGGGTGAGGAGGTTGCGGCCGACCACCCAGGCGGCGTGCCGGGCCGCGGCGGTGCGCAGTTCGCCGGACCGCTGCGGGAGTTGGGGCGCGGCGGGGGCCGGGTCGGGGATGCTCACCGGGCAGCGGGCCGCCGGCGGGGCCTCGACGCCCACCTCGTCGTCCCCCACCCCGTCGTCCCCCACCTGGTCGTCCGGCACCCGGTCGTCCCCCGCCCGGTCGTCCGGCGGGCTGTCCGGGCGGGGCACCCGGGCGCCGCGCGGGGCCAGCCGCACGCGCAGCCCGTGCGCCTGGACCGTCGTCCACACCACCTCCCGGGCCCGGGAGTCGGGGACGGCCACCGGTCGCCAGCGGCGCAGGATCGCGGCCGCCGCGACCGTCAGCTCGGCCCAGGCGAAGGCCTCCCCGATGCACTTGTGCTTGCCGGCCCCGAACGGGAGGAAGGAGTGCCGTCCGGCCCCGCCCGACTGCCAGCGATCCGGGCGGAAGCGCAGCGGGTCCGGGTAGCGGTCCGGGTCGCGGTGCAGCGCGGTGAGGCTGTAGAGCAGTTCGGTGCCGGCCGGGATCCGGTACGGGCCGAGGTCCACCGGCACCTGGGCGGTGCGCATCAGGAAGGCGTTGGGCGCGTGCAGCCGCACCACCTCCTGGGTGACGCTGCGGGTGTAGGTGAGCCTGGCGAGCGCCTCGGGGGTGGGGGCGGCGCCGGCGGGCAGGTGCTCGTCGAGTTCGGCGAGCACCCGGGCCTCCACCTCGGGGTGGCGCAGGAGTTCGTCGAGGAGCCAGGTCAGCGTGGTGGAGACGGTCTCGGTGCCGGCGCCGAACATGGTGATCGCCTCGGACCGGACGTCCGCCTCGGTGAGTGGCCGGCCGGTGCCCGGGTCGGTGGCGGCACGCAGCAGGGCGGGCAGGGTGCCGCCCCGCTCGGCGGACCGGGTGCCCGTCGGCCTGACGGCCTGGTCGACGACTCGGTTGAGCACCCGGACGGCGGCGTCGAAGCGCCGGTTGACGGGCAACGGCAGCCGGGCGAGCGCCGGGTGCGGGTAGAGGGACTGGACGATCTGGCCCTTCACCAGGTCCGGCAGGGCCTGGTGGAAGGCCAGGGTGGCGTCCTCGCTCAGCCGGGCGTCGAACAGCGAGCGGGTGACGATCTCCAGCGCGAGGTGGTTCATCTCCTTGGCCACGTCGAGGACTTGCCCGGGGTGCCAGCGCCCGGCCCGCTCCTCGGTGACCTGGTGCATCACGGCGACGTACTCGGCCATTCGGTCCGGCCCGAAGGCGGGTTGGATGATCCGGCGGCGGTCGCGGTGGGCCTGGCCCTCGGACATCAGCAGGCCGTCGCCGAACGCCGTCTTGAGGGTGTCCTGGACGGCGCCGCGCGGGCAGTCGTAGGCGAGGGCGACGAGCAGGGTGTGGACGAGCGGGGCGTCGGTGACCACGCAGACGGTGCGCGGCCCGAGCCGGATCCGGACGACGCCGCCGTGCCGGGAGAGCGAGCCGAGGAATCCGAGCGGGTCGCGGAGCAGGGCGGCCGCGTGGCCGAGGCCGGGGACCGCGCCGGGGGCGAGCGGGGGGACGGCCGCACGGGTGGTGCGGGGTGCGGTCGGTGCGGTTCTCGGGGGGAGGTCCCGTTGCCGCGTCTCGGTCAGCAGGGTCATGTCAGTACCTCTCATCAGAGGAGCCGGTGCGGACGATACCGGGGGCCCCGACGGGCCGGCCGGGAGGTGGGGGGCCGGCTCGCGCGGATCCGCGCGTGCCCCGGCTGGAGGGGCGCACGTCATGGCAAACGCGCCGGTCCGACGGGCGTTGCGCCGAACGCGGGCGGATCACTCCAACGGTCGATCATCCGCAGTGGCTCCGACCGCCCCGGAACGTGCTGCTGACCTGCGGTGAAGGCCCCACCGGAAAGATCCGGGCCGGGCCCCTCGCGCAGGGTCTTTGGACCCTCGCCGCCTGGCCGCCCGAGGGCCAGCATGGTCGGGGAGAAGGAGGACCCTGATGACCAGTCTGCGCCACCGGCCCGCCATCGACGTCCGGGTGGAGATCCGCGGCGAGCTGCCGCGCGAGGACGCCGAGTACGCCCGGGCGCAGGCACTGGACACGGCGGCCGGGCTCGGCCCCGGAACCCGCGTGCTGCGCATCAGGCTCACCCGCGTGCGCGACCGGGCCATGACCCGGCCCGCCCTCGCGCAGGCCGACGCCGACCTGGCCGGCGTCGGCCCGGTCCGGGTGCAACTCGCCGCCGTCACCGCCCGTGAGGCCGTCGACGTCGCCCTGGGCACCCTCGCCGGCCGGGCCGGCCGGCTGCGCGAGCAGGGCGACATCGGATTCGCCGCCGCCCACGAGAGCGCTTACCGCCCGCAGTACGCCGCCCGACCGCTCGCCGAACGGCGGATCGCCCGGCGCAAGGAGGTCGTCCTCGCCCGCCGCACCCCCGAGCAGGCCACCCGCGAACTGCTCGCGCTGGACCGGCCGTTCCACCTCTTCGCGGACGCCGCGACCGGCCGGGACGCGCTGGTCGACCGCTGCCCGCTCAGCGGCGCGCCCGGGGCGGGCCGGTCCACGGGCGCCGACCCGGCGGGCCCGCTCGACCTCACCGAGGCGGCCCGGCGGCTCTGGCTGACCGGCGGCCCGTTCGTCTGCTACGCCGACCCCGGCGACGGCCGCGCCCGGGTGCTCTACCGCCGCTACGACGGCCACTACGGCCTGATAACGCCGGTAGCGGAGCCTCGTTGACGGGCAGGAGAACCACCGGGGCGGGCCCATCGGCCTCGATGGCCACGACCGCCACGACCGCCACGACTTCCACGACAGGGGAACCGGGACCATGGACTGCGACGAGGTCATGCTGACCGTCCGGATCACCGCCGCCGAACGCGCGCTGCTGCGGGCCCTCGCGCGCGGCCACGGCGGGGACGTCTCCGAGGTGGTGGTCGACGGCCTGCTGGAGGTCATCCCCGCGCTGCACGACGACGCCTCCGCGCTGCCGCTGCGGCGCGTCCTGGCCCGGCCCGCCCCCTGCGCCCTGACCCTCTGGCTGCCCGCCCCGATCGCGGACCTGCTGCCGCTGCTGGGCGAGCGGATCGCGCGGACCGGCGGCCCGTCGAGCGGACCGGCCAGCGCCGCACTGTCCGCCGCGCTGCGCCTGTGGCTCGCCGGGGATCGGGCGGGGCTGGCCGCCGGGCTGGCCCGACTGCACGGCGGCTGCGCCGGCGGCCGGGCGGCGGCGCAGCAGGCCCCGGTGCGGGCGGCGGCCTGACCGGTGGTTGACGGAACGTCGGTCAGCTGCCCCAGCTGGCATGTCCTGGGCGGGAATTGGCCAGTTCAGGACTCTGTTCAGGGCCCCGTGGCACGCCCTAGCATTTCCTTCACGGCCGTCTGAGCCCAGGCCCCGGGACTCCGGCCGGGTGGCCGCCACCACCCCGTTGCCGGGGAGCGCACACCCCCCGAGTGCGCTTCCCGGCAACGTCACGTCCGGGGCCGTCCCCGGGGTCTCTCGGACCGTCCTCGGTCCGCCCCTCCGGTGTCCTCCGCTCCGCGCGACCCGGCCCGCCGCGCGCGGGCGGCCGAATTCCGCAAGAGGTTTTCGTTATTCCCGTGCGGCCCGCCGCTCTCCTGAGTGCCGGAAGGTTCGGGCCCCGCTCCGCGGGGTGCCCGCACCTCGTACGAGGAGGGGAAACGCGATGGGACGCCGGAGCGCGGAGCCGCGCCCCCCGTAGCGGCAACTCGCCTCCGGTGTCGGCCGGTTCACTTCACGTCGGGTGGCGGCGCGCTGGTGCTCGGGCTCGACGGCCGCTGGTACTACGGTGGTCGGCTAGGGCGGGTCCGACGATTCTCGCAGGGCGCGAACCGTCGGATCCGCCCCGGGGGGAGTTCCAGCAGCCCGAACGGCCGGCCGTGCAACAACCGGCCGCTGCTGAAGGCCTCCTGAGACCGTCCGGCGGCGCCGGGTGCGGGCGCCGCCACCACCCGGCGGCGCCCGCACCCGGCGTCACCGCTCCCTGCCCCTCACCCCTCACGAGGATTTCCCGCCATGCGAACCCGACCCCTCGTCGTCGCCCTCGCCCTCGCCGGTGCGGCCGTGCTGCCCGCCGCCGTGCCGGTCGCCGCCCACGGCGACACCGTCCACCTGGACGTCTCCGGCCAGCGGAACGGCCGCGTCAGCACCATCGCCACCTGGGAGGACGACCACGACCCGGTCACCGGGGAGTTCACCGGCACGCTGGCCGCGACGGCCACCGACGGGCGCACGGTCGGCCCCTGGCGCCTGGTCGCCGTCCCGGGCGAGCCGGGGACGTACACCACCCGGGAGATCCTCCCGGCCGGGCACTGGCGGGTGAGCGTCGACTGCGCGTTCCCCTCGCCGGGGCACGGCGAGGGTGAACTCGACGTCGAGGCCGCGGTGATCGGCGATTCTCCGCTGTCGGGGGCGACGGGCGCGACGACCGGCGCCCCGGCCCCGATACCCGCGCCCGCTCCCACGGCCACACCCACGGTCCCGACCGCCCCGACGGCCGCCGACAGCGCCGCCCGGGCCCGCTCCGCCGCCCGGGACACCCCCTCCGACACCACGCCCGACGCCGCCACCTGGGCCGCGATCGGCACCGCCGTCGCGGCCGTCGTGCTGGTCGCCACCGGATTCTGGCTCCGCCGCCGGTGAGCCCGGCGGCGGAACCATCGAGCGCGAACCACCGTCCCAGAAGCCACCGGGCGCCACCGGGCGCCCGGCCGACCGCAAGGGAGCGTCCGCGCATGAAGAAGGTCCTGATCACCGGCGGCGCGGGATTCATCGGCAGTTCGGTGGTGTTCGCCCTCCTCGACCAGGGCATCACCCCGGTCATCCTGGACGACCTGTCCAAGGGCCGGGCCGAGTTCGTCGAGGGCAAGGTGTTCTACCAGGGCGACGTCGCCGATACGGCCCTGCTCGACCGGATCTTCGCCGAGCACCCGGACATCGACGCCGCCGTGCACTGCGCGGCCAGGATCGTCGTCCCGGACTCGGTGGCCAGGCCGCTGTACTACTACCGGGAGAACGTCGGCAAGACCGTCGAACTGCTCGACGCCCTCCAGCGTCACGGCTGCACCCGCGTCGTCTTCAGCAGCTCCGCCTCCATCTACGCGCCCACCCCGGACGCGCGGGTCGACGAGAGCAGCCCGGTCGAGGCCAACAGCCCCTACGCGCGCACCAAGCTGATGATGGAGCAGGTGCTCCAGGACTGGACCAGGGGGGAGGGCGCCGAGCGGCAGCGGGTCATCTCCCTGCGCTATTTCAACCCGATCGGTGCCGACCCGCGGCTGCGCACCGGACTCCAGGACCTCAACCCCACCCACGCCCTGGGCAAGCTGATCGAGGCGCACACCAACGGCACCCCGTTCACCGTCACCGGTGTCGACTGGGCGACCAGGGACGGTTCCGGCATCCGCGACTACGTCCACGTGCGGGACCTCGCCGAGGCGCACGTCGCGGCGCTGCTCCGCTTCGACGAGGTGATCGCCGAGGGCGCCGAGGACCGCTACCGGGTCATCAACGTGGGCACGGGCGACGGCACCACCGTGCGCGAGCTGATCGCCGCCTTCGAGCAGGCCGTCGGCGTGAAGCTCGACGTCCGCGAGGCGGGCCCCCGGCCGGGCGACGTGATCGGCTGTTACGCGGCCGTCGACACCGCCCGGGAGCTGCTCGGCTGGCAGCCGCGGCGGGGCATCGCCGAGGGCGTCGCCGACGCGCTGGCCTGGCGCGCGCAGTGGGCCGCCCGCCTCGGCGCCAGCTGATCCCCGGCGCGGGGGGGGGCGCCCCCCCCCCCCCCCCCGGCCCCGCCCGCCCGGCGCGGGGCGGGCGCGGACGCGGGGGGGGGGGGGGGGGGAGTTTGAAAGAGAAGGGGTGAC
>NZ_JBFBHW010000025.1:0-125152 GCF_040685395.1 Kitasatospora sp. NPDC088779
CGCAGCCGCTGTTCGGCCGCCTCCCGCACCGCCGCGAGCAGCGGCGGGCACGGCGACCGGCGATACCCGAACTCACCGCCGGGCGGCTCCCAGGCGAGTACCGGGACGAGTTCGGCGCCACGGCCGCGGGCTTCCGCCACGCTGCGGTGCAGGGCGGCGAGGCTGCCGAGCGATCCGCTGACCCCGACCACTACCCTGCCGGTGCCGCTGCCCTGGTGCCGCCCGTTGCCGTGCATGGTCCGTCCTCGCGTCGTCGTTCCGGTACCCGGCGTGTCGCCCGGTGTGTCACCTGGCGCGTCACCTGGTGTGTCGTCCTCCACCCAACCGCCGCGCCGGCCGGCCGCCGCCCGTCCTTGACGCCTTCCTGACGCGCCGGGCCGCCTTCCCAACGCGCTCCATACGCCTGCCTCCCGCCGGCACCTGGTTTCACCCGTTCGGCGGACGGGAGCCGGGAGGCAGGAGACAGGAACCGGGAGGCGACGCGGTACCCCGGATACCGGATCACGGGCGATCAGCCGTAACGTCAGGCCGGGGCGCGGGCGAGGTCGAGGGTGTAGGCGGTGCCGCCGGCGGGAGACGGTTCGACGGTGAGCTCGCCGTTCATCGCCTCGACGAAGCCCCGCGCCACGGTGAGGCCGGTGCCGTCGGCGGCCGGGCCCGGGGCCCTCACCCGGAGGTGGATCCGCCCGGCCACCGCGCCCGCGTCCACCAGGGCGGGCCCGGCGGCCCCCGCCAGGACGTCCGCGAGGGCGCGTTCCAGCAGGCCGGCGTCGGCGAGCACGGGCGGCAGGCCGTCCGGGAGCGCGAGGCGCACGTCGCGCTGCTCGCCGCTCTGCTCGGCGGGCAGGGCGGCCAGCGCGGCGGCGAGCACCGGGGCCAGGGCGGTCGGCCGCAGCAGCACCGGTTGCTCGCCGGCCCGCAGCCGGTCGAGGTCCAGCAGGTCGGCGACCAGGCCTTCCATCCGCCGCACCTCGGCGGCGATCCGCCGCCCCGGCGGCCCCGGCAGGTCGGCGGCCTCGCGGCGCAGCGCGGCGAGCGGGGCGCGCAGGTCCTGTCCGACGGCCTCCAGCAGCGCGGTGTGCAGGGCGTCGGTGTGGGCGAGGGTCTCGGCGGCGGCGGCCTGGGCGGCCAGCCGTTCGCGTTCCCGGGCCAGTCGCAGCTGCGTGACGTAGGGGCCGAGCAGTCGGGTGTCCTGCTCGGTGAGCGCCGGTCCGCGCAGGGCCAGGACGGCGTCCGGGCCGAGGTCGACGGCGAGCGAGGCCTCTTCGGGGCGCTGCGGGAGGGCGGTGCCGGACGCGGCGGCGGGGCGCCACAGCCGGCCGGTGCGGACCAGGACGACGGCGCCCTCCAGGCCGAACACCTGGCGCAGGTCGGCGACCAGGTCGGGCACTGCGCGGGCGCCGGATTCGGCCGCCGCCCCGGCCAGCCGGGCCAGCACCGCCGCTTCGGCGCGGGCCCGGTCGGCCTGCTGGGAGCGGCGGGTGAGGCCGTCGATGAGGTGGGCGATGATCCCGGCGACGGCGAGGAAGAGCAGCAGCGCGGCGAGGTCGGCGCCCCGGGTGACGGCGAGGCTGTGCCAGGGCGCGGTGAAGAAGTAGTCGGCGGCGAGCGCCCCGGCGGCGGTGCTGGCGGCGGCGGGCGGCAGGCCGCCGAGCCGGGCGGTGGCGGCGACGGCCAGCAGCAGGCAGAGCAGGGCGCCGGGGAGGGCGAGCGAGTCGCGCAGCGGGGAGAGCGCCCAGGCCAGGGCGGCCGTTGCGGCCGGGCCGGCCAGCCAGGCCAGGCGCCGGCGGCGCGGCGGGACGGCGGCCGGGCGGCGGCGCCGGGGTGCGGGCGGGACGGCCAGCAGGCCGGGTTGGGGCGGGGGGACGACCCGGACGTCGATCGGGCCGGCCATCCGGATGACGCGGTTGATCACCGAGCCGGAGACCAGTTCGCGCAGGCGGCTGCGGCTGGTCGGGCCGAGCAGGATCTGGGTGGCGCTCTCGGCGTGGGCGAAGTCCACCAGGGCGCGGGCGGCGTCGTTGCCGTCGACCTCGATGTAGCCGCCGTGGAGTTCGTGCAGCAGTGCGCGCTGGCCGGCGAGGGCGGGCGGTTCGTGGACGGTGGCGCCGTCGTCGGGCCGGACGTGCACGCCGATCAGGTCGCCGTGCACCCGGGTGGCGGTGCGGGCGCCGCGGCGGATCAGGTGCTCTCCCTGCGGGGCCCCGTTGAGGGCGACGACGATGCGTTCCTTGGTCTCCCAGGGCGCCCGGATGCCGTGCCGGGCGCGGTAGTCGGCGAGTTCCTCCTCGACCCGGTCGGCCAGCCAGAGCAGGGCGAGTTCGCGCAGGGCGCCGAGGTTGCCGGCCCGGAAGTAGTGGTCGAGGGCGACGTCGATCCGGTCGGGCGGGTAGATCGCGCCCTGGGCCATCCGGGTGCGCAGGGCCTGCGGGCTGAGGTCGACGAGTTCGATCCGGTCGGCGGCGCGGACCACCTCGTCGGGGATCCGCTCGCGCTGGGCGACGCCGGTGATCTGTTCGACGACGTCGTTGAGGCTCTCCAGGTGCTGGATGTTGACGGTGGTGGCCACGTCGACGCCGGCGTCGAGGAGTTCCCGGACGTCCTGCCAGCGTTTGGGGTGGCGGCCGCCGGGGGCGTTGGTGTGGGCGAGTTCGTCGACGAGCGCGAGCTGCGGGCGGCGGGCGAGCAGGGCGTCGACGTCGAGTTCGGTGAGGGTGGTGCCGCGGTGGCCGACGGTGCGGCGGGGCAGCACGGGCAGGTCCCCGAGCTGGTGCTCGGTGCCCCGGCGGCCGTAGGTCTCGACCAGTCCGACGACGACGTCGAGGGCTTCGTCGTCGCGCAGCCGCCGGCCCTCGGCGAGCATGGCGCACGTCTTGCCGACCCCCGGCGCAGCCCCCAGGAACACCCGCAGTCGTCCGCTCACCGCCGTGCCGCCACCTCCTCGGTGTCCATGCTCCGCCGGGACGCCGGGGTGCGCGAGGGGACGGGCGCTCCGGCGGGTGCCGGGGGGCACGAGGGGACCGCCGCAAGATCCGGATGGTGCTATCGTCATTAGCACCATGTTGCTGAAGCTGGACACCGGTGACGCCCGTCCCCTGCACGAGCAGGTGGCGGGCGCGATCAGGCGGGCCGTCGCCGAGGGCGAGTGCGCCCCCGGCGACAGGCTGCCACCGGCCCGAGAGCTCTCCCGGGCACTGGGCGTGAACACCAACACCGTCCTGCGCGGGCTGCGCACGCTGCGCGACGAGGGCGTGCTGGAGTTCCGCCGGGGCCGTGGCGTCACGGTCGCCGAAGGCGCCGACGCGCGCTCCGAACTCGCCGATCGGGTAAGGCAGTTGGTCGCCGATGCCGCCCGGGCCGGCTACAGCAGGAACGATCTCGTGGACATGATCAGGGGGATGTCGTGACGGACGGGAAGCTCATAGCGAAGGAGCGCCGGGAGCCCGGGGCGGGGCGCGGCGCGCTCTGGGGCGCGGTGGCCTGGTCGGCGGGCGTCCTGGCCCTGCTGATCGCGCTGCCGTGGGCCGCGCGCCACCGGCTGCCGGACCCGCTCGCCACCCACTGGAGCGGGCAGGACCCGGACGGCTCCATGTCGTTGACGGCGTCCGCGCTGTTCCCGGCGGGGGTCTGGCTGGTGCTGGTGCTGGCCGCCGCGGCCGCCCGCCGGTTCCGGGCCGGGACGGCGGGCGGCGCCACCGGGGCGGCACTGGCGGCCGTCGGGGTGCTCCTGACGGGGGCACAGACCTCCATCGTGCACGCCAACCTGGACCGCACGCGCTGGCAGGAGGCCGCGCCGATGGGCTTCGAGGTGGTCGTCCTGGTCGTGGCGGCGGGCCTGGCCGGCCTCCTGACCTGGCTGGCCGTCCGCCCGCGCATCGACTCCCCGACCGGGGCGAGCCCGGCGGACCGGATCCCGGCGCCGGCGACCGCGCCGGGCGAGCAGCTGGTCTGGCTCTCCCAGGCCGCCAACCCGTGGCTGCAACTGGGCGCCTCCGTCCTCGCCCTGGGCGCGCTGGTCGGCGTGCTGGCCCCGGCCAGCGGGCTGATGGGGTTCAGCTGGGCGACGGTCGTGCCGTTCGTCACCACCTCCCCCATCGTCCTGTGCTCGGCCTCGGTCAAGGCCCGGGTGACCGCGCAGGGCCTGTCCGTCGGCTTCGGCCCGTTCGGCTGGCCCAGCCGGCGCTGGTCCCCCGCCGACCTCGACTCGGCCCGCGCCGAGCTGCGCACCCCCGCCCAGGCCGGTGGCTGGGGCTACCGCGTCAACGGCCTCGGCACCACCGTGATGCTGCGCCGCGGCGTCTGCCTGGTGGTCCGCACCCGGCGCGGGCGCGAGTTCGCCGTGAGCGTCGACGACGCCGAGCGCGGCGCGGCCCTGCTCAACTCCCTCATCGCCAGGTCCGCCAGTCCCACCGGCTGACCCCCGTCACGCCGCTGGGGCCCGTCTTCAAACCGCCCGTTCCGGTGGTGTGGACAGGGGCCGCACCGTGGGTACACCAGCTGACAGCTGCTCATAGTGCAGAGGGCAAGGAGGCGTCCGTGACCCACGAACGGCGGACGGCGGAAGACCCGGAGCGCGACGCGGTCGACGCCCGGGGAGGCACCAACCAGGACGAACGGACCATCACCTTCCTACGACTCGGCGTCGGACTGATCGGCATCCTGCTGCCGCTCGCACTACCCCTGGGGAACTGGCTGTTCGCCGAGCTCAGGGGCCAGAGCACGGCGGGATTCTGGCCGGCCTCGATGAGCGGCTCGTACTACACCAGCACCCGGAACCTCTTCGTGGGCGGCCTGTGCGCGCTCGGGGTGTTCCTGATCTGCTACCGCTTCGACCGCCGGGACGACCGCTGGAGCACCGCCGCCGGCGTGTTCGCGCTCGGGGTCGCCCTGTGCCCGACCGCGCCGCAGGGCGCCACCGCGTTCCAGAGCGCGGTCGGCCTGCTGCACTACGCCTTCGCCGGACTGCTGCTCTTCGTGCTGGCGATGTTCTGCGTCTACTCCTTCCGCAACCCGCGCTCCACCCAGCCGTCCTGGGTCAGCCGGGCCTACCTGGCGGCCGGGGTGCTGATCCTGGCGCTCCTGCTGCTCGCCGTCGTCGCCGGGGTGGCCGGCGTCGGCACGGACTGGGCCGTCCGCCCGCTGTACCTGTGCGAGTGGTTCTCGACCTGGGCCTTCGGTGCCGCCTGGACCGGCGCCGCGCTCGAACTCGCCGCCGCCGGTCGGTCGTACGGACACCATCCGCTCCTCCCGGGGCAGAGCGGCTCCCCGGCCACCGGCAGCCCGGCGGCCCAGCCCTAGGATGCGTCCTCAAGGGGACCTTAACCCCAAGAGATAGTCATCTTGTCGTCCCGAAACACCGTTACCATGCGCACCAAGGCCCGCCACCAGGGCGGCCGGTGACGGAACCCCAGCAACGGGAGGACGAGCATGTCGAACGAGGTCCGGGCAGGGCGCGGTCCGCAGGAGGAGTACCCGTCGGTGGATCTGCGGATGGACGTACCGCACTCGGCGCGGGTCTACGACTACCTCATCGGCGGCAAGACCAACTTCGAGGCGGACCGCGTCGCCGCGCACGCCTCGGTGCAGGCCTGGCCGTCGCTGCCGATCTCCATGCGCACCACCCGCGACTTCATGCAGCGCGCCGTCCGCCACCTCACCGAGGAGTACGGCGTCCGGCAGTTCCTGGACATCGGCACCGGCATCCCCACCTCGCCCAACGTCCACGAGATCGCCCAGTCGATCGCCCCGGACGCGCGGGTCGCCTACGTCGACAACGACCCGATCGTGCTCACCCACGCGCGGGCCCTGATGTCCAGCACGTCGCAGGGCCGCACCTGTTACGTGGACGCCGACTTCCGCGACCCGGAGTCGATCATCCAGAACCCCCGGCTGCGCGAGGTCCTCGACTTCTCCCAGCCGGTGGCGCTGTCGCTGATCGCCATCGTCCACTTCGTGCTCGACGAGGACGACCCGCAGGGCATCGTGCGCCGCTTCATGGACGCCCTGGCACCGGGCAGCTTCCTCGCCCTGACCGTGTTCACCGGGGACACCGACCCGGTGGGCGTGGGCGGCGTCGGCCGGGAGTACAACGCGCGCGGCATCCCGCTGCAGATCCGCGACCAGAAGGAGACCGCGGCCTTCTTCGACGGCTACGACCTCCTCGACCCCGGCGTCACCCTGGTCCACCACTGGCGCCCGGACGCCGGGGCCGCGCCGATCCGCGACCAGGACATCGCGATGTACGCGGGCGTGGCGATCAAGCGCTGAGCCTGCCGACGTCAGCCGGGGACGACGACCAGGCCCGCCTCGTAGGCCAGGATGACGAGGTGGACCCGGTCGCGGGCGTCGAGCTTGGCGAGCAGCCGGGTCATGTAGGTCTTCACGGTCGCGATGCTGAGGACCAGTTCGGCGGCGATCTCGGTGTTGGACAGGCCCCGGCCGACCAGGGTGAGGATCTCCCGCTCCCGGCCGGTGATCGCGCCCAGCCGCCGGGCGGCCGGTGTCGGCGCGGGGGCCTGCACCGGCGCACCGGTCGGTGACGCGGCGGTCGGTGACGCGGCGGCCGGGCCCGAAGCCGCCGCCGGGCCCGGGGCCGGCCGCTGGTCCGCGAAGGAGGAGATCAGCCGGCGGGTGACGCTCGGTGCGATCAGGGCGTCCCCGGCGGCCACCACCCGGACGGCGGCGAGGATGTCGTCCAGCGCCATGTCCTTGACCAGGAAGCCGGACGCCCCGGCGCGCAGCGCCGCGTACACGTGGTCGTCGTCGTCGAAGGTGGTGAGCACGACGACCCTGGTCGGCCCACCGCCGCCGGTGATCAGGCGGGTGGCCTCGATGCCGTCCATACCGGGCATCCGCAGGTCCATCACGACGACGTCGGGCCGCAGTTCACCGGCCAGCCGGACGGCCTCGGCACCGGTGCCGGCCTCGCCGACCACCTCGACGTCGGCGGTCTCGGTGATGACCATCTCCAGCGCGGCCCGGACCAGCGGCTGGTCGTCGACCAGCAGGACGCGGGTCATGCGGTCACCTCCCCGGGGATCGGCAGTCGGACGGCGACCCGGAAGCCGCCCTCGGGGCGCGGCCCGGCCTCGAACTCGCCGTCCAGCAGGCCGACCCGTTCGCGCAGCCCGGCCAGGCCGAAGCCCCCGCCCCGACCGGTGCCGGTGCCCCGGTCCCGGTCGGTGCCGGTGCCGCGGCCCCGGTCGGTGATCTCCACGGCCACCTCACCCGCTGTGCGGCGGTCGACCAGGACCTCGCAGGAGCGGGTGTCCGCGTGCCGCACCACGTTGGTGACGGACTCCTGGATGACGCGGAACGCCGAGAGGTCGATCTCCGGTGGCAGCGGGCCCTGTTCGCCCCGCCGCCGGACCTCGACCCGGACGCCGGCGGCGGTGGTCGCGGCGGCCAGCCGGTCGAGGTTCGCCAGACCTTGAGGGGTGGTCGCCGACGTCTCGCCGTCGGCCTGGCGCAGCGCGACGAGCATCCGGCGCAGCCCGGCCAGGGTGTCCCGGCCGGCGTTCTCGATCTCGCCGAGCGCCTGCTTGGCCCGTTCCGGGCGGGTGTCGATGACCCGGCGGGCGGCGCCGGCCTGGAGCGCGACGATGCCGATGGTGTGGGCGACGGTGTCGTGCATCTCGCGGGCGATCCGCAGCCGTTCGGCGGTGACGGCCTCGGTGGCCGCCCGGGTGCTCAACGCCCGGGCGTGCTCGCGGTTCTGCCGCATCGAGCGGCCGACCAGCCAGGCGACCAGGGCGAGCAGCGCGGCGCCGTCGGCGGAGCCGATGTGGGTGCCGGTGAAGATGCCGACGGTGTTGCCGTGCACCAGGCCGATGTGCAGCACGAGCAGGCTCATCACCAGCGCGAACGCGGTCCGCGAGCTGCGGCGCGGCCGGGTGGCGGTGATCAGGCAGAGCGCGACGTCCACGGCCAGCAGGGAGGCCGGCGGCACCTGGGTGTCGGCGGCCCAGCCGTCGGTCTCCGTGAAGGCGGCGACGAACAGCAGGGCGACCGCGAGCACCGGAAGGCGGCGCACCAGCGCGGCGCCGGCGAAGGCCACCACCGTGGTGGCCAGGGTGAAGGCCAGTCCGCCGTGGGCGGCGGCCCCGCCGTGGTACCGGGCGTTGCCGCCGAGCAGGACGGCGGGGTAGGCGGCGGCCACGCACCAGGCGAGCCCGACCCAGACCTCGGGCGGAATGCGCCGGAACAGGGGCGGAGAGGGCGTCGCAAGCATACGAAGATCGTATCGGCGGCCTGAATCGCCGTCATCGGACCGTGGTTGTACGACCGGGGGTGACAGCCGGGGCGCGCGGTGTCAGCGCCGGTCCGATGCGGCGGCCCGGCCCCGCCCGGCACCGTGGAGCCCATGATCGAAGTCACCGAGCTGACCAAGTGCTACGGCCGAACCACCGCCGTCGAACGCCTCACCTTCACCGTCCGGCCCGGCCAGGTGACCGGCTTCCTGGGCCCCAACGGCGCGGGCAAGTCCACCACCCTGCGGCTGATCCTCGGCCTCAACGACCCGACCGGCGGCACCGCCACCGTCGACGGCCGCCCGTTCCGGGCGCGGACGCGCGGCCTGCGCGACGTCGGCGCCCTGCTCGACGCGGGCGACGTCCACGGCGGGCGCACCGGCGCGGCCCACCTGCGGGCACTGGCCCGCGCCAACGCGATCCCGGCCGCGCGGGTCGAGGAGGTGCTGCACGAAGTCGGGCTCACCAAGGCCGCCGGGCGCCGGATCGGCGGCTACTCGCTGGGCATGAAGCAGCGGCTCGGCATCGCCGGCGCGCTGCTCGGCGACCCGCCGGTGCTGCTGTTCGACGAGCCGCTCAACGGCCTCGACCCGGAGGGCGTGCTGTGGGTCCGCGGCCTGTTCCGCCGCCTCGCCGAGGAGGGACGGACGGTCTTCGTCTCCAGCCACATGATGGCCGAGATGGAACACACCGCCGACCGGCTGGTGGTGATCGGCCGGGGCCGGCTGATCGCCGACGAGAGCCTGGCGGAGTTCTCCGCCCGGGCCGGCCGCACCGGCGTCACCGTCCGGGCGGCCGAACCCGACCGGCTGGCGGCCGTGTTGACCGCCGCGGGCGCCACCGTCCGCCCCGGCCCGGACGGCGCGCTCGCCGTGACCGGCCTGGACGCCACCCGGATCGGCGAACTCGCCCTGGAGCAGCGCCTGTTGCTGCACGCCCTGACCAGCCGTGCCGCCTCCCTGGAGGAGGCGTTCATGGAACTGACCGCCGACAGCGTCGACTACCAGGCCGGAGAGCCCCGATGAGCACCGCGACCACCGCCCCCCAGTCCCGCCCCCGGCCCCTCCCCCGGCCGCGCGCCCGCTTCGGCGACCTGCTCGCCGCCGAGTGGATCAAGTTCTGGTCCCTGCGTTCGACCGTCTGGGTGCTGGGCCTGAGCGCCCTGTTCGTCATCGCCGCCAACCTCAAGGCGGCCCGGTACACCTACGACCACTACACCGTCGGCGACGGCGATCCGGCGACCATGCTGCAGGTCGCGCTCGGTGACTCCTTCACCATGATCGCCGCCGACGTCGTGATGATCGTCGCGGGCAGCGTCGGCGCGCTCGTCCTGGTCGGCGAGTACGCGAGCGGGCTGATCCGCACCACGCTGGTGGCCGTCCCGGACCGCCGGGCCGTGATCGCCGCCAAGGCCTGCGTACTGACCGCTGTCATGCTCGGCTACGGCGCCGTCACCGCGGGCGTCTCCTTCGGCGCCTGCCAGGCGGTCCTCGCCGACACGCACATCGGCGTCTCCGTCACCGACCCCGCCGCGCTGCGCTTCGTCGCGGCCGCCGCCCTGTTCGCCCCGGTCTGCGCCCTCGCCGGATTCGCCCTCGGCGCGCTGATCCGGCACACCGCCGGAGCCGTGGTGGGCACCGTCCTGGTGCTGTTCTTCCTGCCGGCGTTCTTCAACGAGCGCTACCGCTGGTCGGCCGACCTCCTGCACGCCATGCCGCTCCAGGCCTGGCGCCGGCTGGCCCAGGTCGACCTGACCCACTCGCTGCCCTCGGCGCACCCGGCCACCGTCGCCGGATCCTGGGCCACGTTCGCGCTCTGGGCGCTCGCCTCGGTGGTGGTCGCCGTGGCCGTCGTCCAGCGCCGCGACCACTGACCCGCCGTCCGGCGGCGGCGCCGGGAGCGGTGCTCACCCGTCGCGGCGGCCCGCCGCCACATCCGCCAGCGCCACCAGCAGCGCCGCCAGGACCAGGCCCGCCGCGACCGTCACGCCCAGCTGGAAGGCCAGCGCCCAGTCCGGGTGCGGGCCCTGGGCGTGGGCGAAGAAGACCGAGCCGACGATGGCGATGCCGACCGCCGAGCCGACCCGCTGGGCGGTCTGCAGGACGCCGCCGGCGCTGCCCGCCCGGGCGATCGGCACCCGCTGGAGGGTCAGGGTCTGGTTCGGGGCGATCACCAGCCCGCTGCCCACCCCGGCGACCAGCAGCGGCGCCACCGTCGCCCAGCCGATCGCCGACCCCGACCACAGCTGCACCGCCAGGGCCGAGGCCAGCAGGCCGACCAGCACCAGCACCAGGCCGAGCAGCACCAGCCGGCGGCCGAGCCGGTGCACCAGCCGTCCGCCGATCGCCGCGGACACGCCCGAGCCCACCGCGAACGGCGTGACCGCCAGGCCCGCCGTCAGCGCCGAGTAGTGCAGGCCCGCTTGGAGGTAGAGCGTGAAGATGAAGAAGATCGCGGTGAACCCGGCGAAGTACACCAGCGACAGCGCCACTCCCGCCGCGTACGGGCGCACCGCGAACAGCGCCATGCTCACCAGCGGCTCCCGGCCCCGCGCGTAGTACCGCTCCCAGCCCACGAAGGCCCCCAGCAGCACCGCCGCCAGCGGCAGCAGCAGCCAGCGCGTCGAGCCGTGCCACTGCTGCGCCTGGACGAACGGCAGCAGCAGCGCGACCGTCCCGGCACCGAGCAGCAGCACCCCGACCGGGTCGAAGTCCCGGTGCCCGGCCCGCGAGGCCGCCGGCGGGGGCGGCGGGAGCAGCCGGTAGGCGATGGGCAGGGCGGCCACGCCGATCGGCAGGTTGACCAGGAACACCCAGCGCCAGCCGTTCTGCGGGCCGAACAGGTGGATCAGCAGGCCGCCCAGCAGCGGGCCGACGGCGGTGGACAGACCGATGGTGGCGCCGAGCGCGCCGAAGGCCCGGCCGCGTTCGGCCCCCTGGAACAGGACCTGGATGAAGCCGGAGACCTGCGGCACCAGCACCCCGCCGGCCGCGCCCTGGAACAGCCGGGCCAGCACCAGCCACTCCTGGTTCTGCGCCGCCCCGGCCAGCGCGCTGGCCGCGGTGAACAGGGCGAGCCCGGTGAGGAAGACGGCCCGGCGGCTGCGGGCGTCGCCGAGCCTCCCGGACGGGACCAGCACCAGGCCGAAGGCGAGCGCGTAGCCGCTGAGCACCCACTGCAGGCCGCTGTCGGACATGTGCAGCCCGGCCCGCACGGTCGGCAGGGCGACGTTGACGATGCTGACGTCCAGCAGCGTCATGAACCCGGCGACCAGGCAGACCGTCAGCGCCCGCCAGCGCCGCGCCTCGGCCCGCCGGCCCGCGGCGGAGGCGCCGGGCTGCTGTTCCGGGGTGCTGCACGGGGGTTGGGCCGTCATGGGAGCACCTTCCGGGCGTCCGGCGGTCGTCTGGCTTCGCGTCCGGCGGCCGGCCGTCGTCCGGCTTCCCGGTCCGGCTGCCCGCCCGCCGCGCGCGGCCCCCCTCCGAACGGCCATCGTGGACGGCGCGGCCCCGGAGCCGCCAGCCGGGCTGCGCCGCCCGCGCCGCCGCTCACCCGGACGGCCGAACCCGATCGCGGCCTCCCCCGGCGCCCCGGAGGCTGAGGACATGAACGCCGCCACCGAAACCCCGCCGACCGCCCCGCCGGTGCTGGACGCCCGGCAGCGCAACGTCGTCTTCGGCACCATCGTGCTCGGCATGCTGCTGGCCGCGCTCGACCAGACCATCGTCGGCACCGCGCTGCCCACCATCGTCGCGGACCTCGGCGGGGCCGCGCACATGTCGTGGGTGGTGACGGCCTACCTGCTGGCCGAGACGGTGGCCACCGTGCTGGCCGGCAAGTTCGGTGACCTGTACGGGCGCAAGCTGCTCTTCCAGATCTCGGCGGTCGTCTTCATCACCGGCTCGTTCTTCTGCGGCCTGGCGACCAACATGACGCTGCTGATCGCCTGGCGGGCGCTCCAGGGCATCGGCGCGGGCGGCCTGATGGTGACGGCCATGGCGCTGATCGCGGACGTCATCCCGCTGCGCGAGCGCGGCAAGTACCAGGGCGCGATCGGCGCGGTGTTCGGCGTGGCGACGGTGATCGGGCCGCTGCTGGGCGGGCTGTTCACCGACCACCTGTCCTGGCGCTGGGCGTTCTACGTCAACGTGCCGATCGCGATCCTGGTGGTGATCGCGGCCGCCCGGACCATCCCCTCGGTGCGCTCGGCGGTGCGCCCGGTGATCGACTACCTGGGGATCGCACTGGTCGCGATCGGCGCCAGCGCACTGATCCTGGCGACCAGTTGGGGCGGCAACGAGTACGCCTGGGGCTCCGGGGTGATCATCGCCCTGTTCGCCGGCGGCGCCGTCGCCCTCGGGCTGTTCTGCTGGGTGGAGAGCAGGGCCGTCGAACCGATGCTGCCGATGCGGCTGTTCCGGAACCCGGTGTTCGCGGTCTGCTCGGTGCTCAGCTTCATCGTCGGCTTCGCGATGCTCGGCGCGCTGACCTTCCTGCCGACCTTCCTGCAGTACGTCGACGGCGACTCGGCGACCGTCTCCGGCGTGCGGACGCTGCCGATGGTGATCGGGCTGCTGCTCGCCTCGATCGCCAGCGGCAACGCCGTCAGCAAGACCGGCAGGTACCGGGTGTTCCCGATCGTCGGCACCCTGGTGATGGCCGTCGGCCTCTACCTGCTCTCCCGGCTCGAACCCGGCACGGGCACCGCGCTCGCCTCCCTCTACATGTTCGTGCTCGGCGTCGGCATCGGGCTGAGCATGCAGGTGCTCACCATCGCCGTGCAGAACACCGTCGACTACGCGGACCTCGGCACCGCCACCTCCGGGGTGACCTTCTTCCGCACCATCGGCAGCTCCTTCGGCACCGCCGTGTTCGGCACCATCTACGCCAACAGCCTCAAGACCGAACTCGCCCAGGGCGTGGCCTCCTCGGCCCGCCTCACCGGCGCGGACCCGGCGCTGCTCACCCGGGCCGCCGAGAGCCCGCAGGGCCTGCACCGGCTGCCCGCCGCGCAGGCGGCCCCGATCGTCCAGGCCTACTCCGACGCCCTGCACACCGTGTTCCTGTGGACGGTGCCGGTCGCCCTGGTCGGGTTCGTGGTCGCGCTCTTCCTCAAGCAGGTGCAGCTGCGGGACACCGCCCGGGCCGGCTCCACCGACATGGGCGAGGGCTTCGCCCAGCCGACCACCAGCGACTCCGACCCGCACCTGGAGTACGCCGTCGGCAAGCTCGTGCGCGGCGTGGACCTCGACACCGTCCGCTCGATCGTCGACGACGCCGACACCCGGGTCGACCTGGCCGGGGCCTGGGCGCTGATGGAGGTCGCCGGCCACACCAAGGCCGTCGGCCAGGCCTCCCTGGACCTCATCGCCGCCCGCAAGCGGGTGCCGCCCGAGGTCCTGGAGCCGGTCTTCGACCGGATGGCCGCCGAGGGCTACCTCACCCGCGACGGCGACCGACTCTCCCCCACCGAGACCGGCTCCCAGGAGGTTCGCGTCCTCGCCCAGGCCTGGTCGGACTGGCTCAACGCCCGGCTGGACGCCGACGCCGGCCGCCCGCGCAGCCCCCAGCTGCGCACCGCGGCGACCGCCATCGCCTGGCGCCTGATGGTCGAGGACCTCGCCAACGGCCTTCCGGCCCACGCGCGTTCGAAGGACGCGGCGCGAACCTAGGCCGCCGCCAGGACCTAGGGCTTCCTCGCCAGGATCAGTTCGCGCCGCACGCCGTCGGCCATCAGGTCGCCGGGCTCGTCGGTCTCGGCGAACCCGTTGCGGTGGTAGAGGGCGATGGCCGCGTCGTTGTCGGGGTTCACCGCCAGCTTGAGGGTGGTGAACCCCTGCTCGGCGGCCCAGCGGGCGATCGCGCCGATCAGCCGGTCCCCCACGCCCCGGCCGCGCGCCGCCGGGCCGACCCACAGGGAGATCAGCTCGGCGACCGCCCCGCCCTCGTCGGCCGGGACTCCGCTGGCCATCGCGACCGGGCGGCCGTCCAGCACCGCGACCAGGTCGAGGGCGCCGGGGATCTCCAGGCGGGAGCGCCAGCGGGCCTCGTGGTCGCCGGCGCCCTGCCAGTCCGCCAGGGTGGAGCCGAAGGCGTACGGCGCCTCGGTCAGCGCGGCCAGGCGCAGCTCGCGCCAGAGCACCCAGTCGTCGGAGCCGAGCCGGCGCAGTTCGGGTTCGTGCAGTTCGGGTTCGTGCAGTTCGGACATGGTGCGGACCTTGCCGCAGGCCGGGCGGCACGGCAAGCGGATTACCCGGTTCAGCCCACGAGCGGCGGGTTGAGGCGGGCGAAGGCCTCCTGCCGGCGGTAGGGGAAGTACGGATACGGCGCGGTGCGGGCGCTGGCCGCGTCGAGCCGGGCGACCTGCTCGTCGGTCAGCGACCAGCCGACCGCGCCGAGGTTCTGCCGCAGCTGCTCCTCGTTGCGGGCGCCGATGATGACCGAGGAGACGGTCGGGCGGCGCAGCAGCCAGTTGATGGCGATCTGCGGGACGGTGCGGCCGGTCTCGGCGGCGATCCCGTCGAGCGCGTCGACCACCCGGTACAGCAGTTCGTCCTCGACCGGCGGGCCGTAGTCGGCGGTGTCGTGCAGCCGGCTGTCGGCCGGGAGCGGCCGGCCGCGCCGGATCCGGCCGGTGAGGCGGCCCCAGCCGAGCGGGCTCCACACCAGGGCGCCGACGCCCTCCTCCTGGGCGAGCGGCATCAGCTCCCACTCGTAGTCGCGGCCGACCAGCGAGTAGTAGACCTGGTGGGCGGCGTAGCGGGGGCGGCCGTAGCGCTCGGCGACGGCGAGGGACTTCATCAGCTGCCAGCCGGAGAAGTTGGAGACGCCGGTGTAGCGGAGCTTGCCGGCCCGGACGAGGTCGTCGAGGGTGGCCAGCACCTCCTCGATCGGGGTGCCGGCGTCGTAGGCGTGCAGTTGGAAGAGGTCGAGGTAGTCGGTGCCGAGGCGGCGCAGCGCGTCGTCCACGGCCTTGGTGAGGCGGGCCCGGGAGGTGCCGGCGTCCTGCGGGCCGTCGCCGGTCGGCAGGCCGGCCTTGGTGGAGACGAGCACCTGGTCGCGGCGGCCGCGGATGGCCTGGCCGAGGACCTCTTCGGAGGCGCCGTCGGAGTAGACGTCGGCGGTGTCGAAGAGGGTGACTCCGGCGTCGATGGCGATGTCGAGCAGGCGGCGGGCCTCCTGGACGTCGGTGGTGCCCCAGGCGCCGAACAGCGGTCCACGGCCGCCGAAGGTGCCGGTGCCGAGGCTGAGCGCGGGGACCTTGAGGCCGGACGAGCCGAGTCGGCGGTATTCCATGGCGGTTGCCGTGCTGGTTGTCGTGCTGGTTGTCGTGCTGCTTTCCATGGCAGTTCTCCCCTCGGAGCCCTTAACGGGACTCCCATTCCGTTAGGATGGTTCGACCTTAGCAGGGCCCATCGACCTAATGGAACAGGAATCCCGTTAATGACTGCCGAGCCCTCCGCACCGGACGCACCGGACGCACCGGACACTCCGGACGCGCCGGAGACCCCCACGCCCGGGACGCGGCGCCCCGGCGGCCGCACCGCCCGGGTCCGCACCGCCGTCCTGCGGGCCGCCGAGGACGCCCTGGTCGAGCGCGGCTTCAGCGGGCTCGACCTCGGCGACGTCGCCCAGCGGGCCGAGGTCGGCCGGACCACCGTCTACCGGCGCTGGGGCACCACCAGCGCGCTGGTCGCCGACCTGCTCGCGGACATGGCCGAGCAGTCACTGCCGCGCACCCGCAGCGGCTCCCTCGCCGAGGACCTGCGGGCCAACGCCCGGCTGGTCCAGCGCACGCTGGCCGACCCCCGGCAGGGAGCGCTGTTCCGTGCGGTGATCGTCGCCGCCACCTGCGACCCTGACGCCGCCGAGGCGCTGCGGCACTTCTACCTGCGCCGGGTCGAGGAGTGGGCGCCGTGCGTCGCCGAGGCCGTCGAACGCGGCGAACTCCCGCCGGACACCGACGCGTTCGAGGTGGTCCGGGCCGTCTCCGCGCCGCTCTACTACCGGATGCTCACCACCGCCGAGCCGCTCGACGAGGCCGCCGCCGACCGCGCCGCGGCCGCCGCCGAGGCGGCCGCCCAGGCGGGGGCGCACCGGCGGGAGAGCGTCTGACGGCGCCCGAGAACGTCCGGGAACGCCGCCGGCCGCGCAGTTCGTCGAACTGCGCGGCCGGCGGGAGGGCGGGCGGTCCGGGGGCGACCCGGGGAGCGGCCTAGAAGAAGCTGTCGTCGTCGCCCTCGTAGTAGTTGTTCACAACCACCTCGGGCGTGTCGTCGCTGAACGCCTCGTTGAGCAGCGCGCCGCCGACCAGGCCGGCCGCGCCCGCGCCGATCAGCGCGCCGGTGCCGAAGCGGCGCCCGCCCTGGCCCGGCTGGCCCTGAGCGGGCTGGCCCTGGACCGGCTGCGGGTAGCCCTGCTGGACCGGCTGCGGGTAGCCCTGCTGCGGGGTGTAGAACGGCGGCACGGTGGTCTGCACCCGCTGGGCGCAGGCGGCGCAGGTCTCGATCTGGCGCGGCACGCCCCACTGCGGCGACCACAGCACCGCCGTCGAGCCGAGGCCGTGCGAGGGGTCGAAGAAACACGTCACGGGGGAACTCCCTGGTCCTGGCTGGGTCATCGGGACAGCGGGCGCCACGGCGGGCACGGCGGGCACGGCGGGCACGGCAGGCACGGCGGGCGCCATGGCCGGCACGGCGGGCACGACCGGAGCCGGCGGAGGCGCGGCGGGCGCGGGGGCGGCGGGCGCCGGTTGCAGGACATCCACCCCGAAGTCGGCGGCGATGCCCGCGAGCCCCGACGCGTACCCCTGCCCGACGGCCCGGAACTTCCAGTCCGCACCGTGCCGGTACAGCTCGCCGAACACCATCGCCGTCTCGCTGCCCGCCTCGGCCGCCACGTCGTAGCGGGCCGTCTCGGCGCCGCCCTCCGGGTCGGTGAGCCGGATGTACGCGCCGCGGACCTGGCCGAAGCTCTGGCGCCGCTGCACCGCGTCGTAGACCGCGACCGCGAAGACGATCTTCTCCACCCCGGCCGGGACGTCCGCGAGCCGGACGTCGATCCGCTCCTGGTCGTCGCCGCCACCGGCGCCGCCCTGGTGGCGGACCGAACCGTCCGGGCTCTGCAGGTTGTTGAAGAAGACGAAGTGCTGGTCCGAGACGACCTTCCCGGAGGCGTCACAGAGCAGGGCGCTGGCGTCCAGGTCGTACCCGGCGCCGGCCGTCCAGCCGAGGCCGACCCGTACGACCCGCAGCCCGGGGGCCTGCTTGCCCAGGGAGACGTTGCCGCCCTTCGTCAGGGCCACACTCATGGGACTCCTCCGCAACCGTTCGAATTACCGCTGTTTCCGCTGTTCGACCACGACAACGCTGTAGAGCTCGCGCCGGTTCCCGACTTCCCGTCAGTACTGGACGGGACGTTCCAGCAGGCCACAGGCCCGCGGCGCGGCCTTGCCGGCCGGGGCGCTCGGGCGGGGTGCCCTGGCGGGGTGTCGGCTCCCGACCTATTGTCAGGTGACATGACACGCCTTCGTCGCGCCGCCACCCTGGCCGCCGCCCTCACCGGCACCCTCGCCGCCCTGCTCGCCCCGGCCGCCGCCCAGGCCGGCCCGGCCGCCTGCCAGGTCGTCGGCACCGCCGCGGTGGACACCGAACAGGCCCGGCTCCAGGACCAGCGGACGACCGCCTTCACCGAGCGCTCCGGCCTGCGCGACCTGCTCCGGGGCTTCCCCGCCGCCCTGTGCGCCGCCCGGAACACCCGGCAGGCGGAACGGGTGGCGGGCGCCTGGGGCCGGGCGCTCTGGCAGGCCGGGGTGGACCGGGCCCAGGGCCGGCGGCCCAGCGGCGAACTCCCCGCCCGCGACGACCGCCCGCTGTACTGGACCAGGCTCGCGATGACCGTCCAACTGGCCCGCTGGCAGCCCGGGTTCGACGTCGACCCGGCCGACCTCCGGGCCCGCTTCGAGGACGCCTCCCGGGGCCTCGACGACGGCTTCACCGCCGCCCCCGGCGTCCGGCGGATCTTCGTCAGCGGCTTCGACCCGTACGGCCTCGACACCGAGCCGCGCCGCGCCAACCCCTCCGGCGCGGCCGTGCTGCAACTGCACGGACGGCGGATCACCCTCGCCGACGGCAGCCCCGCCGAAGTCCGGGCCGTCCTGCTGCCGGTCCGCTACGGCGACTTCGACGACGGCGTCGTCGAGCGCGCCTTCGGCCCGCACCTCACCCCCGGCCCGCAGGCCGCCGACCTGATCACCAGCATCAGCCAGGGCTACCCGGGCCTGTTCACCCTGGAGGCCTGGGCCGGGCGGGCCCGCTCCGCCGATCCCGCCACCGACAACACCGGCACCCTCTCCGGCGGCACCCGGCAGCACCCGGTCACCGCCCCGGGCCTGGACGACGGCCCGGAGTTCATCCGCACCACCCTGCCCACCGACGCCATGACGGCCGTCCAGCAGCCCTACCCCGTCCGCCTCAACACCACCGTCACCGAGATCCCCGAGGGCGGCGTCGACCCCGTCGACCGCGCGGACGGCCCCACCCCCGGCTCCCGCGCCGTCGCCGGTGGCGGCGGCGGGTACCTCTCCAACGAGGTCGCCTACCGCTCCAACCGCCTGCGCCTCGACCTCGCCCCCGACCTCCCCGGCGGCCACCTGCACACCCCCGTGCTCACCGGCCTGCCCGCCCAGCAGGACCGCCTCACCGCCCCGGAGTTCGAGCAGAACGAGGCCGCCATCGCCGACCAGGTCCGCGAGATCCTGCGCCACGCCCGGTTCTGAGCCCCGGTGCCGCGCCCGGTTCTTGAGCCCCGGGCGCGCGGCGGGGACGGCTACACCGGCCGGGCGAAGCGCGTCCCCGCCGCGCGCGCCCGGGACTCGGCGATCTGCGCGTACGCGGCCTCCCGGTCCGCCCAGTGCGAGCCCTCGACCGACTTGCCGCGCTCCAGGTCCTTGTAGACCTGGAAGAAGTGGGTGATCTCCAGCAGGTCGAACTCGCGCAGGTCGCCGATGTCGCGCAGGTCGCCGTAGCGCGGGTCGTGGGCGGGGACGCACAGCACCTTCTGGTCCGGCCCGCGTTCGTCCCGCATCACCCACATGCCGACCGCCCGGCAGGTGATCACGCACCCCGGCACGGCCGGTTCGCCGCCGAGCACCAGCGCATCCAGCGGCTCCGCGTCGCCGCCGAGGGTGCCTTCGACGTAGCCGTAGTCCGCGGGGTAGCGGGTGGCGGTGAACAGGGTGCGGTCGAGGCGGATCCGGCCCGCCGCGAAGTCCATCACGTACTTGTTCCGCGACCCCTGCGGGGTCTCGATCAACACCTCGAACTCCACCGCCGCCTCCTCCTCTGCGCCTGGGGAGATTGTCCGCCGTCCCGGCCGTCCGGGCACCCTCCGCAAACGCCCTCCACGGCCCGCTGGGGTCCGTTAGCATCCGGATCATGGGGAGTTGGCGTGTCACCGTCCAGGACCACCACCGCCGCAGCGGCGGGCGGCCACAGGGGCGCCCGCAGGGGCCGCTGGCCCGCCACGGCGGCCTGGCGCTGTACGGCCGGGACGGCGAGATCAGCTGTGTCGACACCGAGGGCCTGGTCCGCTGGCGCCGCCCCTGCGCGGGGCGCCCGAACGCAGCCCACCTCTCCGGCGGCCGGGCGCTGGTCACCACCGACTCCTTCGAGTACACCGCCTGGGGCCACCTCGGCCCGGCCCTGCTGCTGGACCTCGACGACGGCGCCCTGGTCTCCGAACTGCGCGGCGAGCGCGGCACGGCCCTGGGCGGCGGCCGCTTCGTGCTCGGCCTGGAGGGCTACGGCGCCTTCGACACCTGGGCCTACGACCGGGACGCCACCCTGGTCGACTCCTGGCGCAGCTACGGCCACTACGTGGTCGGCGGCGGCCTGCGCGTCGTCGAGACCGACCGCCGCCGGCCGACCGGGAGCCGGGTGGTGCGGCTGCTGCCCGGCGGGGGGATCGAGAACGGCCCGCTGCTCGCCGACCCGCAGGCCCCCGCGCCGGTGGTGCTGGCCGACGGCACCGTCCTGGTGCTGGACGCGGGGGTGCTGCGCGCCGTCGGGCGCGACCTCGGCGCCACCGTGCTCGCCGAGTTGCTCCCACTGTCCGGCGACGACCTGCGCCGGTTCACCGGCACGCTGCGCCGCACGGCCGACGGCCTGACCGTGACGCTCGTGGAGCGCCACCCGACCCGGATGGGCGGCTACACCACCCACCGCTGGGCCCTCGGGCTGGAGTCGCCGAACTAGGCCGTGTCCGGCCGGGCGAACTGCTCTCCTGGCCCCCGGCGTTCCCCGGCGGCCACTCTCCGCGACCGCTCCCACGGAGCAGTACCGGGCGCGCGGCCGCTCCGGCGGCGGTAGGACGGACACAGACGTGCCCGGGAGGAGAGACCGTGAAGATCGTCGTCGACCTCAACCGCTGCCAGGGCTACGCGCAATGCGCGTTCCTCGCTCCCCGAGTGTTCGAGCTGCACGGGGAGGAGGCCCTGCTCTACACCCCGCAGGCCGCCGAGGACCAGCGTGACCGCGTCCGACGGGCCGTCGCGGCCTGCCCGGTGCAGGCCATCCTGGTCGAGGAGGAGGGCCGGTCCGATGTCCGATGACCTCAAGAACGGCCGGATCGTCATCGTCGGCGCCTCGCTGGCCGGCCTGCGCGCCGCCGAGACGCTACGGGACGAGGGCTTCGCCGGGCAGCTGACCGTGGTCGGCGAGGAACGCCTTCCCCCGTACGACCGGCCGCCCCTGTCCAAACAGGTGCTGCTCGGGCGGGTGCGCGCCGAGGAGACCGCGCTGCCCCGGCGCCGCGAAGTGGACGCGCAGTGGAAGCTCGGCGTCCGCGCCACCGGTGTGGACGGGGCCGGCAGGCAGGTCCTGCTCGCGAACGGCGAGCAGCTGCCCTACGACCGGCTGCTGATCGCCACCGGCACCCGGGCCAGGCCCTGGCCGAAGGCCGAGCAGGCCGCACTCGACGGGGTGTTCACCCTGCGCACCGCCGAGGACGCGGCCGGCCTGGCCGAGCGGCTGGACGCCGGCCCGAAGCGGGTGCTGGTGATCGGCGCCGGGTTCACCGGCTCCGAGATCGCCTCCGCCTGCCGGGAGCGCGGCCTGGCGGTGACCGTCGCCGAGCGCGGCCCCGCCCCGCTGGTCGGGGCCCTCGGCGGGGCCTTCGGCGCCCTCGCGGCCAAGGTCCAGCTCGCCCACGGCGTCGACCTGCGCTGCGGGGTGACCGTCTCCGCGCTGACCGGCCGAGCGGGCCGGCTCACCGGCGCCGAGCTCTCCGACGGCACCCGGATCGAGGCGGACGTCGCCGTGGTCGCCCTGGGCGCCGTCCGCAACACCGAATGGCTGGCCGAGTCGGGGCTCGCCGCCGGTCCGCGCGGGGTGGCCTGCGACGCGGGCTGCCGCGCCTTCAACATGTACGGGATCGTCACCGACGACGTCTTCGTCGCGGGCGACGTCGCCCGCTTCCCGCACCCCCTCTTCGAGTACCAGCTGCTCTCCCTCGAACACTGGGGCAACGCGGTCGCGCAGGCCGAGGTGGCGGCGCACAACATGGTCAGCCCGGGGCCGCAACGGCGGCCGCACCTGAGCGTCCCCTCCTTCTGGTCCAGCCAGTTCGGGCTCAACATCAAGTCCGTCGGCGTGCCCACCTTCTCCGACCACGTGGTCCTCGCCCAGGGCTCGGTCGAGGAGCGCCGGCTCGTCGCGGTCTACGGGTACCGGGGCCGGATCACGGCCGCCGTCAGCGTGAACCGGGCCAAGTGGCTGGAGCACTACCAGCGGCTGATCGAGGCCGCCGCGCCGTTCCCGCCCGACTGGGACGGCGTGGAGCCGCCCGCCTCCCGCATCCCGGTCCCCTCCGACGTGCCCGACCCGAAGGTGCTCTCGCACGGCCCGACCGTCGCCCTCACCGGCCACCTGCCCGACCGGCGGCTGACCCTGCGGCGCTGGGGCGGCTGAGCCCACCCGCCACCGCTCGACGGGCGCACGCCCACCGGGCCCCGCCGCCCGTCGAGGACCACCACCTCCGCCACCTCCGAGGAGCCACCGCGCATGGCCGCCGCCGACACCCTGTTCCGCCGGATCACCGACTACGCCAACCGCGCCGACCCCTACCCCCTGTACGCCGAGCTCCGCGACCACGGCGTGGCCCGCCAGGACGACGGCAGCTACCTGGTCGGCACCTACCACGAGGTCGCCGCGCTGCTGCACGACCCGAGGATCAGCTCGGACCGCCGCAACCGCACCGTCCCGGACGAGATGCAGGGCAGCGTCCCGGTCGCCTTCATCGGCCGGGACGACCCCGAGCACGAACGGCTGCGCAACATCGCCATGCGGCCCTTCGGCCCGCCCCACGCGCCCGACCGGGTCGACGCCATGCACGACGAGATCGCGCGGATCACCGGGGAACTGGTCGACGGGCTCCGGGGCCGCGACCGGATCGACCTGGTCGAGGACTTCGCCTACCCGCTGCCGGTCACCGTCATCTGCCGGCTGCTCGGCGTGCCGCGCGAGGACGAGCCGCGGTTCCACGCCTGGTCCGAGACGCTGATCGCGGGCTTCGACCCCACTCCCGACAGCGATCCGGCCGAGCGCCAGCGCGCGGCCACGCAGGCCCGGATGGAGATGGGGCTGTACCTCGGCGAACTCGCCGAGAGCCGCCGGGGCAAGCCGTCCGACGACATGCTCTCCGCCTTCGTCAACGACCCCGGCCCGTCGGGCGGCTTCACCCAGACGGAGCTGATGGCCACCGCGGTCCTGCTGCTCATCGCCGGGCACGAGACGACCGTCAACCTGATCACCAACGGCGTGCTCACCCTGCTGCGCCAGCCGGAAAGCCTGGAACTGCTGCGCGAAAAGCCGGAGTTGATGCCGCGCGCGGTGGAGGAGCTGCTGCGCTACGAACCCCCGGTCCAGCTGTTGCCGCAGCGCACCGCGCTCACCGACATCGAGGTCGCCGGGGTCACCATCCCCAAGGGCGCGCCGCTGATCCTGGTGCTCGCCGCCGCCAACCGGGACCCTCTGCGGTTCCAGGAGCCCGACCGCTTCGACCCGACCCGCCCGGACAACCAGCACCTCGGATTCGGCAGCGGCGTGCACAGCTGCTTCGGCGCACCGCTCGCCAGAGTCGAGGCGCAGCTCGCGCTCACCGCGCTCATCCACCGCCTGGACGGCCCCCGGCTGCTCCAGGACCCGCCCGAGTACCGGCGCAGCCCCGTCCTGCGCGGGCCCCGGCACCTGCCGCTCGCGCTGTCCGGGGTCAGGGACTGAGCGGCCCGGGCCCGGGAGGCGGCATCGGCCTCCCGGGCCCGGGCGCGTTCGGCGGCGCTACGGGGTGCCGCGCACCACCGGCAGCTCCAGGAAGGACGGGTCGGCTCCGCCGTGCCCGATCCGGTAGCTCGCCCGGCCGTCGGCCGGGAGCAGTTGGAAGGAGTCCGGGTTGGCGGCGGCGACCGTGAGCCGGATCCGCTCGCCGGCCCGGAAGAGCACCGCGACGGGTTGCAGGTCGATGGTGACCCGACGGGCCCGGCCCTGCGGGAAGGGCGCCGCGTCGGTGGCCGCGTAGCTGCGGGGCGTGCGCAGCCGGCGCCAGTCGGGGTTGTCGTCCCGGTCGGCCACGGCCCGGTCGGCGAGGGCGAGTTGGCCCTCGGTCAGGTAGGTGACCCGGCCGTCGGGGGCGACGTCCTCCAGGTAGACGTGCAGGGCGCCCTGGGCGGTGCCGTCGAGGCCGGTGACGTCGAGCGTGACGCGGCCGTTGCCGGTCACCCGGGTGTCGCCGGTCAGCGGCGGGGTGGTGTAGCTGAGGAGCTTGGCGTCCACGGCGGCCCGGTCGGGGTAACTGACCTGGTTGCCGGTGAGGTTGGTGTTCCAGCGGTCCAGCGGGCCGGTGCCGGCGGTGGGGTCGAGGCGCAGCAGGTCGGCGCCGGGGCGGTCGTCCGGATCGGGCCGTCGGCGGCTGAGCGTGGTGTCCTCGCCGAGGTAGAGCCGCTGCGGGCGGGTGCCGGGCAGCGGCCAGCGGGTGGTGGTGCGCCAGACGCCCTCGTTGAAGGTGTAGTAGTGCAGGTGCCGGGTGCCGTCGGGGCGGCCGTCGGCCCGTACGTAGCGGTCGAAGAAGTCGAACGTCCGCTGGGCGATCTGGGCGCGTTCCTGGTCGGTGAGGTGGCGGGCGGGCTGGAAGGGGTCGGCGAGGTAGCCCTGGCCGTGGCTCCACGGGCCGATCCAGGCGTCCTGGGTGTTGGAGAGGCCGGTGAACTGGGAGAGCACGCCGTTGGCGGTGCCCGCGTCGAGCCAGCCGGCGTCGGTGAGCACGGGGACGCCGCCGGCCTCGACGGCGTCGGCCTTCTCGCCGACGCTGCCGACCGTCCAGCTCTTCGGGCCGTCCTGGTAGTCGCGGTACACGCCGGCCTCGGCCATGTCGACCAGGTTGGCGTTGCCCGTGTGCTCGGCGCGCGCGGCGGCGAGCAGGGCCGGTCCGTCCGGGCCGTCGACCGGCCGGGGCACGGCGCCGGTCAGGCCGGTGGCCGCGCAGGCCTGCCGGGTCTGCTCGTCGGTGTCGCAGGTGGTGCCGCCGGCCTGGTCGAGGATGCGCAGCAGCAGCGCGTACGGGGCGATCCGGGGCTCGATGAGCAGGCCGCCGGGGCGTACCAGGTCCTCGTACGGGTCGAAGTCGTAGGAGATCGGGGCTGCGGCGGTGATGTGGTGGTTGCCGAGGGCGGTGGCGAGCATCGCGGTGTCGCCGCCGTAGGAGACGCCGGTGGTGCCGACCCGGCCGTTGGACCAGGGCTGGGCGGCGATCCAGTCGCTGAGCGGGCCGCTGTCGGCGACGGTGTCGGCGCCGAGTTCGGAGCTCAGGGTGCCGAAGGAGGCGCCGGTGCCGCGCAGGTCGGCGACCACGTAGGCGTAGCCATGGGCGTTCCAGCCGTCGGCGTCGCTGCTGCGGCCGCCGTTGCCGGGTGCGCCGGGGTAGACCCGGGCCCGCCAGTAGCGCTGGGTGACCAGGACGGTGGGCAGGTTCGCACCGTCCCTGGTGCCCTCGGGCAGCCAGACGTCGACGGCGAGGCGGACGCCGTCGGGCATCGTCACGTAGCGCGACTGGAGGTGCGGCTCGGCGGCCGGGGCGGCCGCGGCGGGCGCCACGGCGAGTCCGAGCACGGCCGCGGCCGCGACCAGCGCCGCCAGCGGGCGGCGCGGGATCCCCCCTGCCCGGCTCACCGGGAGGTCGCCTTCCAGGGGCCGTCCTCGGGCCTGGCCTCGGTGTCGGTGCCGGGCCAGGGCGGCATGGTGACGGCGGCGATCCGCAGCGGCCGGTCGGCGTCCTCGTCGGCCCGGAACTGGAACGCCGTACCGAGCGGGATCGAGGCCGCCGTCCCGGGCACGAGCCGGACGGTCTCCTCCCGCCCGCCCTGGCGGCGCCACAGCTCCCCGGCGCCCTCGACGACCTGCCACAGCTCCTGCACGGTGGCGTGCGACACCGCGTGCGACACCTGCCCGGGGGCGAGCTCGAACACCGCGAGGCTCCCCTGTCCGTCCAGGACCAGCAGCGGGAACACCGCGGCCCCGTCCGGTGCGGTCACCACCTGGACGTCACCGACGTCCGCTGTCTGGAACGGTTGCTGCACTGGCTGACTGCTCATCCGACCCGGCCTCTCTCACGTCACGGAGTACCTTGGTCCCGCCCCCCACCGCCGATGAGAACACGCCTCGGCGCCCGGCCGCCACCCTGAGATGTCCCGTAGTTCGACGCGCCGGTCCCGCGCCGGTCCGACGGTGGCCCCGCGCCGGTCTCAGCCGCCGGCGGACGTGCCGAACTCGCGGAGGGCGTCGGTGACGATCGCGTCCAGCCGGGCGTGGTGGGCGCCGCGCCAGTAGGCCTGGCCGCAGTCGACGCACTGGGCGAAGACGTCGTAGGAGCGCTCGGTGCCGTCCCGCAGCTGCTCGCGCACCGAGGTCTTGTCGGCCTCGCGCAGCGTGCCGTTGCAGGTGGTGCAGCGGCTCCACGGATCGAGCGGGGGCGCGAAGCGGGAGAGCACGTCGCGCAGCTGCTCGTTGGGGCGGTGGCTGTAGACGTAGGCGCCGGCCCACAGTTCGCGGCGGCGCAGCAGGCCCCGGTCGCGCGAGAGCAGGACGCGCTGCTCGGCGGCGGAGCGGGCGGCGAGCGCGGCGTCGCCGATGTCCGGGTTCTCGTAGGCGGCGTCGACGCCGAGCAGGCGCAGTCGGCGGGTGAGGGTGCCGAGGTGGACGTCCAGCAGGAAGCGCGGCGGGGCGGGCGAGGGCTGCGGCCGGTCCACGGCCCGGACGGTGACGTGTTCCTCGTCGACCGGCACGTGCGACCCGGGCACCGGCCGGCCGTCCACCAGCAGGGTGCCGACCTCGGTGAGCGGGACGCCCAGGGACTCGACGACATGGCCGAGCGTCGAGGTGCCGTCGGTGCGCAGCGCCGAGCGGCCGGCCCGCCGGGGCCCGGAGACGAAGAGGTGCAGCTCGGGGGCGAAGTCGAGCCAGATCTGGGGTCGGTCCACGCGGCCAGCATGCCAGCGGGCGGCGGCCCGGGCCACCGGTTTCCGGTCAGCCGTCGGAGCATTCTCGGGCGGGCTCGCGGCGGCGGCGGCCGGCGCGGGCCCCGACCGGGGCTGAGCAGCCGGTTCGGGGCGGCGCGCAGGGGCGTCGAGGAGGGGCGTCGAGGAGGGCGCCGGGTCGACGGGAAAGCCGGTGCGAAGGGCACCGGGCCGGCGGAGAAGGCCGGTGCGGGGGGGCCGCTACGGGACTGCGACAGCGGAGGTGACCGGCGCCGGGCGGCCCCGGTCGCGGTCCCGCTCGGCCCAGCGGACGACCGGCCCCATCGCGTACCCGGCCGCCAGGAAGAGGCCGCCCAGGACGAGCCAGCCCGCGAGCCCGCCGTCCAGCAGCAGGGTGGTCAGCAGCAGCGGCCCGAGGGTGCGGGCGACGGCCACGCCGGTGCCGAAGAAGCCCTGGTACTGGCCGATCCGCTCGGGCGGGGCGAGGTCGAAGCTGATCTGCCAGGAGCCCGCCGACTGCCGCATCTCGCCGATCACCTGGAGGACGGAGGCCACCACCAGCAGCGCGGCGACCGCCCACACCGGGACGTCCAGGGCCGACAGGCCGAACACCGCGCAGGAGGCGAGCAGCACCAGCCCGGCCGAGCGGACGGCCCGTGCGGCCGGGCCCAGGCCGGTGACGCCGCGCGCCGCCCGGACCTGGAAGGCCAGCACGGCCAGGGTGTTGAGGACGAACAGGGCCGAACCGAGCCAGCCGATCCCGGGCGCCCGGTCGGCGATCCAGAGCGGGATGACCAGGCTGAGCAGCGGCATCCGCAGCAGCAGCACGGTGTTGACCAGCGCGACGGCGGCGTACCGGCGGTCGCGCAGGACGGCCAGCCGGGGCCCGGCGCCCGACCGGGCCGGGGCGGGCGGGGCTTCGGGCAGCCGCAGCAGGATCAGCGCACCGGCCAGGAAGCCGAGCGCCGTCACCACGAAGGCGCCGAGGAACGCGGCCCGGGTGCCGACGGTGAGCGCGATGCCGCCGATGGCGGCGCCGACGGCCAGCCCCCCGTTGAGGGTCGACTGGAGGTGGGCGAGCAGCCCGGTGCGCTGGGCGGGCGGCACCAGGGTGGCGACCAGCGCCTGCCGGGCGGCGGTGAGCCCGGACTGCGTCGTGGCGTAGAGGCAGACCGCGACCAGGAACGGCCCGTAGGAGCGGACCACCAGGAAGGCGGCGACCACCACCGCCGTGGCCAGGGCGAGCGCCACGGCCGTCCGGCGCGGGCCGCGGCGGTCGGCGAGGGCGCCGAGCGGGACGCCCGCCAGCGCGCCGAGCGCCCAGGCCACGGCGAGGCCGGCACCGAGGGCGGTCGCCGACATGCCGACGACGTGGGTGAAGTAGAGCGCGGAGCAGGTGTAGTAGGCGCCGTCGCCGACGGAGCTGGCCAACTGGGCTGCGGCGAGGGTCCGTTGGGGCCCCGGGGGCGGGATGAGGGCGGGCGCCGGGGCGCTGCTGGTCGACACGGGTCTCCTGGCTGGGGGCGGCGCGCGGGCCGGGTGTTCGCAACGGTTCGCGGCCCAGCCTAGGCAGGAGGCGGACCGGCGGTAAGGTCCAGTGATCGCGGAACTCCTTGGTCCACTTCCGGGCCCCACCGCACCGGCGGGCGAGCGCTGAACCCCCGTACGACGGCGGCGAATCGCTCCTCCCGCGGGCCCGGAACCGGCCCCGGCCGTACCGCCGCCGCGCCCTCCGTACCCGCTCCGAATCCGCCTCGCCCAGCGGCCTTCGGGCGTCACCGACCCCGCCGAAGGGCCAAGTTTTGCCGTATTGACCGGTCAGTAACGCCCTCCTATGCTCAACGGCATTCGCGATCCGGCACCGGGCCCGACGCCGCCGTGCCCGCCCGATCCGCCGCCGTCATCGGCTCGAAGGGCTCTTCCCATCAGCACCTCCATCGCCCGCTCGGACGACACCGGCCACCCGGGCGACGCACGGGACGGCGCCGGCACCCGCCGCCGCCGTTTCCTCACCTACCTGCTGGCCGCCCCGACCCTCACCGTCGGCGCCCGGCTCGGCCTCGACGCCGCCGCGCCCGCCACCGCGCGGGCCGCCGTCCGCGCCGCCGCGGCCGCCCAGGACGCCGCCGCCCCCTCGCAGTTGATCGGCCTGCCCGGCATCCCGGACATCCTCGACCTCGGCGACGCGCTGATCGTCGCCGGCCTGCCGACCTCGCACCTGCTCGTCCTGGAACTCACCGCCGCCGGGCGCGCCCTGCTGCACCTGCCCCGGCTGGAGGTCGGCCAGGGTCTCACCACGGCCATCGCGATGCTCGTCGCCGAGGAACTCGACGCCCGGATCGGCGACGTGGACGTGCCGCTCTCCGACGGCCGCCCCGAACTGCTCTTCAACCAGCTGACCGGCGCCTCCAACTCGGTGCGCTCGCTGTACGACCCGGTGCGCGCCGCGGCCGCCGCCGCCCGCGCCCGGCTGGTGACCGCCGCAGCGCGGCGCTGGAACGTTCCGGCAGACACCCTGCGCACCGCCGACTCCGCCGTCCTCGCCCCCGACGGCCGCCGCGCCGGCTACGGCGACCTCGCCACCGAGGCCGCCGCCGTCGCCCTCCCCGCCGTGTCCAGCTCCCCCAAGACCGCCGACCGGTTGCGCCTGGTCGGCCGGCCCACCGGCCGGATCGACGCCCGCGACATCGTCACCGGCCGCGCCAAGTACGCCGGGGACCTCGCGATCCCGGGCGCCGTCCCCACCGTCGTCGCCCGCCCGACCACCATCAACGGCACGCTCAGGACCCTGGACGCCTCGGCCGCCCGCACCATGCCCGGCGTGCTCGGCGTGGTCCGGATCCCCAGCGGCGTCGCCGTCCTCGCCGAGACCTTCGACCAGGCGCTCAAGGCCCGCGACGCGCTGCGCACCTCCTGGAACCCGGGCCCGGTCGCCAACCTCTCCACCCCCGACATCCGCGCCCAACTGCGCGCCGCCCACGCGCCGTTCCTCATCCCCCCGCTGCTCACCCAGTACCTGGACGGCGAATTCGACTTCGCCTTCGTCAACCACGCGCCGATGGAGGTGCTGACCGCCATCGCCGACGTACGGCCGAACCGGGCCGAGCTGTGGTTCGCCGCGCAGACGCCGATCGTCGCCCAGCAGGCCATCGCCGCCGAACTCGGCCTCCCGCAGGACGCCGTGACCGTCCACGTGGTGCGCGGCGGCGGCTCGTTCGGCCGGCGGCTGTTCTTCGACGCCGCCCTGGAGGCCGCCCAGATCTCCAAGGCCGCGGGCCGACCGGTCAAACTCATGTGGACGCGCAACGACGACATGCGCCACGGCCGGATGCGCCCGGCCAGCCACCACCGGATCCGGGCCACCTACGCGCTCGGCCAGGTGCTCAGCTACGAGCACCGCGTCGCCACCGTCAAGACCGACTTCCGGCACGGCCTCGGCGAGATGCTCACCGCCGCCGGCTTCAACCTCTCGCTCGCCGGGCTCAGCCTCGCCCAGGCCTTCTTCCTGCTCAGCGAGAAGAACCCGTACAACGTCGGCATCCCCACCCAGCTGCTCGCCGAAGTGCCGCTGGACGTTCCCACCGGCAGCTGGCGGTCGGTCTACTCCGGCACCGTCCGGGTCGCCGACGAGATCATGATGGACGAACTCGCCCGCCGGATGGGCCAGGACGCCGTCGCGTTCCGCCGCGCCCGGCTGCGCAGCGCCGTCGGCCGGGCCGTCCTCGACACCGTCGCCAAGGCCGGCGGCTGGGGCCGCCCGATGCCCCCCGGCCACGCCCAGGGCATCGGCTACCACGACGAGAACAGCGGGTGCGCCGCCTACCTCGTCGAGCTCGACGCCACCGACCCGGCCGACCCCCGGGTCACCAAGGCCGTGATCGCCGCCGACGTCGGCCGGGTCATCAACCCCCGGGGCCTGGAAGCCCAGCTGACCGGAGCCCTGATCGACGGCATCTCGGTCATCCTGCAAGCCGGCAACCACATCGACAACGGGGCCGTGCGCGAGGGCAGTTACTCCGACTTCCGGTACGCCCGGCAGCGGCACACCCCGCCGGCCGTCGAGATCCACCTCATGCCGCCGAGCGGAGCGCCCGGCGGCGCCGGCGAGCTGGGCGTCCCGGCGGCCTCCGCCGCGGTCGCCAACGCCTACGCGCGCGCGACCGGCACCAGCCCGCGCTCCTTCCCGATCAACTTCTGACTCCCCCAGCCAAGGAACTCCACCACCCCATGCCCACCCACACCTTCGCCCTCAACGGGCACCCCGTCACCGTCGAGGCCCCGGACGACATGCCGCTGCTCTGGGTGCTGCGCGACAAGCTCGGCGTCACCGGCCCCAAGTACGGCTGCGGGGTGGGCGTCTGTCGCGCCTGCACCAGCCACCTGGACGGCGAGGAGTTCCAGCCCTGCACCCGCTCCGTCAAGGACTGCGAGGGCCACCGCGTCACCACCATCGAGGGCCTGGCCGACGGCGACACCCTGCACCCCGTCCAGGAGGCCTGGCTCGGCTGCGACGTCGCCCAGTGCGGCTTCTGCCAGCCGGGCCAGATCATGACCGCCGTCGCCCTGCTGCGCCGCACCCCGAACCCGACCGACGCGGACATCGACCAGATCCAGAACATCTGCCGCTGCGGCAGCTACCCGCGCATCCGCGAGGCCATCAAACAGGCGGCGGCCCGGCAGGTGTCCGGCTGACGGCACGCCGCCCCGCCCGGGGCGCGGGCGGGGCGGACGGGTTCAGCCGGTCGTCAGCACGCCCGCAGGCCGTTGTGGAAGTACCAGTTGCCGTCGGCGTACGCGCCGTAGACGTAGGCCGGTCCGAAGAAGTTGCCGTTCGTCCCGCCCACCTGGTACCAGACGTTGCCCTGGCTGTTGATGTCCTCGCCCCTGATCCAGCACTCGATGTAGATCTCGTCGGACGACCACGTGTACGACCCCAGGTCGCCGGCGACCTTGGCCGTCCAGGAGTACTGCTGCGCGTAGACGCCCACACCGTGGCCGCTCGCGTGGTAGCGGAGCGCGTACCAGCCGTCGGCGAACGCGCTGCCCTCCGAGACGCCCACCGCGCCGGCGGCCAGCGCCACCACGGCCGCCGCGGTCGCGCCACGGCGGCCGATCTTCTTGAGGATGCCCTTGGCCATGTCGATTCCCCTGTTCGGTCGGACCGTTGCGCCGCCCCGTTGGCCGCGGCGACTGGGACAGCTGACCCGACTTCCCACGGTGTTCGGTACCGCCTGACGGAAACTGACAACACCTGACACCGGCCGACGCCCGCCCCGAACACCCCGTCCTGCCAACCGGAGTCCGTCGATCACGTAACGCCGCAGCCACGCGTCACTATGATCCGTACGCGACAAGCACACACCGGTCGCCGTTGGATCTGACATCTGACAACAGGGGGACGCCATGGCGGAACAGGAGTCACAACCCGCGGAGAGCGAACAGGCCCCGAGCGCGGCGGAGGCCCTCGCCGCCGACCTGCGCCGGCTGCGCCTGGGGGCGGGCCAGCCCTCGTTCCGCACGATGGCGAAGACGGCCGGCTCCATCTCCCACACCACGCTCCACGAGGCGGCCTCCGGCTCGCGCCTCCCGTCCTGGACCACGACCAGGGCCTACGTCCGGGCCTGCGGCGGCGACGAGGCCGAGTGGCACCGCCGGTGGACCGCCGCCGCCGACGAGGGGGCGGCCCCACCGGCCTCGCCGATCCCACCGGTCGAGCCCTCGGAGCTGCCGGTCGCCGCGAACACCACGGCCGACACCCCGGCCGACGCCAGGGCCGACCGCACGGCCGCCTCCGCCGCCGAGCCCCCGGCCGCACCGGGCCGGAGCCGCCGCCGGATCTGGACCCACGCGTTCTGCCTGCTCCTCGGCGTGGCGCTCGGCGTCGGCAGCACGCTCGGCGTGGTCGGCTTCCGCGCGCCGAACGCCCAGCCCCCGTCCGCGCACGGCTGCCCGTCCGGGGACACCGAGTCCGCGCCCGCCGAAGCGGCCGCCCGCCCCGCGCCGGGCCCGCGGCCGGCGGCGGCACGCACGGCCGCCGACGACGGCGCACCGTCCTGGGCCTCTCGGATCGCCTTCGACCAGCAGGCCGTCTCCAGTACCGAGATCGTCCTTCCGGTGCTCTCCCCCGTCACCCCGGGTGACGCCCTGGTGGTCACGATGATGCTGACCAGCACCTGTCCCGGCGCGGTCACGGTCACCGACAGCCGGGGCGACCGCTTCCGGATCGTCGGGGACGTCACCGACTCGCTCCGGCACCGGGTGCTGATCCTCGCGGCCTTCGGGGCGTCCGCGCTGACCGCGGAGGACTCGATCCGCGTCGCCCACCCGCGGGCGAGCAAGTACCACGTCGCCGTCGACGAGTTCCGCGGCGTCTCCGCCGTCCGGTCGGTCGGCCGCGCCTCCGGTGACGCCGGCGGGACGACCTTCTCCACCGCGGCCAACGCCGCCGCCTGCGCGCCGGGCGACCTCCTGGTGGGCACGGTCGGCAGCAACAGCGGCAGCGCCCCCGAGTTCGGCACCAGTTGGACCAACTTGCCCGCCCTGCGGCTCTCCTCCTACCGCCTCACCACCGCCCACCGGATCGCGACGGATCCGGACCACTGCGCCGCCACCGGGCAGACCACCTCGCAGTGGGGCGCCGTCCTCGCCGTCCTGCGCTGACCGCCCCCACCGCTCCGCCACCCCTGGCCCGGCCGGTCCGGACCACTTAGGCTGACCGCACCTCAACCACCCCACCACCGAGGGATGCTGAATGATCAGGCGCCGTTCACTGCTGGCACTCGCGGGCCTGGGCGGCGCCGCAGCCCTGCTGCCCACCGGGCCCGCCCAGGCCTCTCAGACCAATACCGCTCAGACCGCCCGGCCGCGCACCATCGACCTGCCCGCCCCCACCACCGGTCGCCCGGTCGGCACGACCACCCTGCACCTGGTCGACCGCGATCGCCCGGACCCGTTCGTGCCCGCCGCCGGCCCGCGTGAGCTGATGGTGCAGCTCTGGTACCCGGCACGCGCCACCGCCGGCCGCCCCCGCGCGCCGTACACCACGCCCCGGGTCGCCGCCGCCATCGATCAGCGCCTGCCGCTGGATCCGGGCACCATCGCGGCCGTCCGCCCCACCGCCCGTACCGACGCGCCCGCGCTCCCCGGCCCGCTCCCCCTGCTGCTGCTCGGCCACGGCCGCACCGGCTTGCGCAGCAACTGCACCGCGCTGGCCGAGGAACTGGCCGCCCACGGCTACCTCGTCGCGTCGGTCGACCACACCTACGACGCCCTCGCCGTCGAGTTCCCGGACGGCCGGCTGGTGCGCACCGTGCTGGAGGACGAGCCGGCCGACTGGGAGGCCTCCGAGCGCCGCGAGATCGCCGCCCGGGTCGCCGACCTCCGCTTCGTCACCACCGAACTGACCGAGCGCCAGGACCGTTTCCGCGTCGACGGGGGCCGGATCGGCGCGCTCGGCCACTCGATGGGCGGCTCGGCTGCCGCCGAGGCGATGCGTCAGGACGAGCGGTTCCGGATCGGCCTCAACCTCGACGGCGGCCTGTTCGGCTCGCCCGTTCCTGACCTCGGCCTGGACCGGCCCTTCCTCCTGCTCACCTCCCTCGCCGACCACGAGACCTGGCAGCGCTGGCGCAGCCACCAGCACGCCTGGGGGAGGCAGTTGCACACCTTCGGCGCCGGCCACCTCAGCTTCACCGACCTGCCGCACGCCGCCCTCCCCGGCAACCTGCCGGGCCACCTCCCCGCCGACACCTACGCCGCCCTGCTCGGCACCATCGCCCCCGCCCGGGCGACCGCGCTCACCCGCGCCTACACCCGGGCGTTCGCCGACCACTTCCTCCGCGGCCGCCCCGCGCCCCTCCTCGACGGCCCGTCACCGCGCTTCCCGGAGGTCGAACTCCGCTGGAGCCGCGACTGACGCCCGGCCGGGGCCGCGACCTCGGACGTCAGGCCCGCCGGGTCGCCCGCAGCGAGTTGCCGTCCCGCCGAACCCGGAGGAAGAGCACCGTCAGCGCCACGACGGTGAGCGTCACCAGGATCCCGGTCTCGACGAGCTGGATCGGCACGAAGTGCCCGACGGGGTGGTACTCGATCCAGTTGCTCGTGGCATCCTCGCAGCCCTTCGTCCGATCGCCGTCCCAGCAGAACTCGTTCGAGGCCCACCGGCCGTCCTGGAGCACGACCCCGCGGTCGATCAGCCACGCGTTGTTGGGCTGCCCGAAATAAACGCCGCGCGGGGCCAGCTCCCTGACCGACGGGTAGAAGGAGGCGCGGTTCCACCGGAGCAGGCCGTGGACGACCGCCAGCAGCACGCCGGTGGCCAGGACCGAGGCCACCGTGCGGCGCAGCAGCTGCCCGACCAGCAGGCCCAGCACCAGCGCGAACAGCGACCAGGCGACCGGCACCACCCCGAGGACGGGGTAGGTGAGGCCCTGGAACGGCGGATCGAAGGTGAACGGGCGGCCGCCGATGTCCGCGCGCCACACCCAGGTCGCCAGGACGGCGAGCACCGCACCGGCGGTCAGCACCGCCAGTGCGGGCAGGGCGATCCGCGCGGTGAGCCAGCGCAGCGGGCTGACGGACTGGGTCCAGGCGAGGCGGACGGTTCCGCGCTCGTACTCCTGGGCGAGCATCGGGGCGCCGAGGAACATGCCGATCAGCAGGGGGACGGCGGCCAGGGCCGGCTGGAGCCACATCGTGTACAGGTAGGTGCGGCGGGTGATGGGCGCGACCATGCCCTGGCAGCCGGCGTTGGACCAGCTGACGATCTCGGAGCACTCGGCCCGGCGCAGATCCGCCATCAGCGGCTGGAGGGAGAAGTGCAGCCACAGCAGGGTGGCCGACGCGGTGACGACCAGGGCGGCGATCGCCCAGAGCGCGGTGCGGCTCTGGCGCCAGCTCAGCCAGATCAGGCCGCCCGGGCGGGGCGCGGTCCGCGGCTCGCGCGGTGGCGCCGCGGTGGTGGCGCGGTCGGCCAGGACGTTGGTGCTCATGCGGCGATCCCGTTCTCGGTCGTCTGGGCCTGCGTGCCCGGTCCGGTGGCGGCCCGGGCGGTGCCGGCCGGGGTCCGGAGGTAGCCGAGCAGCAGCTCCTCCAGGCTCGGCCGGCCGCTCTCCCACGGGCCGTCCACCGGATCGCCGGTGCGGACCAGCGCGTCGATCCGGCGGCCGGTGGAGCGCTGTTCGACCAGGACGCCCTCGGGGAGCGCGCTGCCGGCCGGGCCGGTGAGCAGCTGGTGTCCGTCCAGCAGGTCCTCCACGTCGCCGCAGAGCCGGATCCGCCCGGACTGCACCAGCAGCAGGTAGTCGATGACGCCGTCCAGCTCGGGGATGATGTGCGAGGAGACCACGATGGTGGTGCCGCGCTCGGCGGCCTCGGCCATCAGGGTGCCCATCAGCTGGTGCCGGGCCAGCGGGTCGAGGTCGGACATCGGCTCGTCGAGCAGCAGCAGGTCGGGGCGCTTGCCGAGGGCGAGCGCCAGGGCGACCCGGGTGCGCTGGCCGCCGGAGAGCGAACCGATCTTCACCCTCATCCTCAACTCGCCCTGATCTATGACCCGTTGAGCGAGGTCCTGGTCCCAGGACGGGTTCAGCTCCCGGCCGAGCCGCAGGGTCTCGGCCACCGTGAAGCCGGGGTAGAGCGGCTTGTCCTGGGCCACGTACGCGACCCGGGCGCGCAGGTCCTCGGTGGTGGCGGGCTGACCGAACACCCGCAGCTCGCCCTCAGTGGGGGTGAGCAGACGGGCGGCGATGCCGAGCAGGGTGCTCTTGCCCGCACCGTTGGGGCCGGCCACCCCGCAGATCCGCCCGGCCGGGACGGCGAACGTGCAGTCACGCAGCGCCCACTCGCCCCGGTAGCGCTTGCCCAGGGCGTCGGCCGCGAGCGCCGCCGGGGCCTCCGGCGCCGCCGCCGCCGCTGCCGCTGCCGGTGCCGGTGCTGTGTTCATCGGGTCGTCCACCCGGTCCCCCCACTGTCCTCTAACTCGGTGTTTCCGGGGAGACCCCGGTGTCGAATCGCTGCTCCAGAACGGAGGCCATCAGCGCGGCGATGTCCTCACGCTCCAGTCCGACCTCGCGGGCCCGGTCCACCCAGCCGACCAGGTCCGCGCGCAACGGCCCGTCGGCGGCCGCCTCCGGCCGGGCGAGCGAGCGCCGGACGAAGGTGCCGAGCCCCGGCCGGGGCTCGACCAGGCCCTCGCGTTCCAGTTCGCGGTAGGCCTTCAGCACGGTGTTCGGGTTGATCGCGGTCAGCTCGACGACCTCCCGCGCGGTCGGTAGCTTGTCCCCGGGCTGGAGCAGCCCGAGCCGCAAGGCCTGCTTGGTCTGCTGAACGATCTGCTGGTAGGTGGAGACGCCGCTGCGCCGCTCGATGCGGTACTCGATCACACGCGATTCGACCTTTCACTAGTCCAATAGTGGAATAGTGACCCACTGCGGCACCCGGGTCAAGCCGGACCGGGGGCCCGGCGATGCGGACGATCAGGGCCGTCGCAGCAGCAGGAGGGAGTCCTGGTCGACGACCCGCCGGTAGCCGAGCTGCTCGTACTCGACCAGCATCCGGGCGGTGTCGGCGGTCGCACACGGGGCCTGCACGCTCGGGTCCGTCCGGTCCACGACCACCCACTCGGGCCCCGGCCCGGTCGGCGCCTGGCAGACCAGGGTGACGGTGGCCCGGCCGGTCAGCTGCGCGGCGAGGCGGTTGGAGGCGGCGACGGCCGCGCCGTCGGGTATCGAGCCGAGCAGCGCCCGGGTGTACGCGAGCCGGGGCGAGGTGCGCCACGCCTCGGGCATCACCACCTCGTGCAGCGGATAGACCGGCACCGTCACGGCCGCCACCAGGGCGCTGACGGCGAGCGCGTGCCGCGCCCGGCGCGGGTCGGTGCGGGTCAGGGCGTCCACCAGCGCGGCGATCACCAGCGGCATCAGCACCGCGCTGTAGTGGTAACTGACGCCCCAGTAGTGCGGGTTGGCCGAGAGCAGCCGCCAGCCCAGGGTGGGCACGCAGAGCAGGACCAGCGGCGAGCGCAGCCCGAGGAAGCCCGCGGTGGCGGCGAGCAGGAAGAGCAGCAGCCACTTGATCGGGGGCCAGCCGATCCGGGCCGCCAGGGACCAGGGCGAGGGCCGCCCGCCGCCGTCCAACTGCTGCCAGTAGTCGAACCCGCCGTGCGGGTTGAACGAGGGCAGCACCACCGTCACGGTGAGCACGGTGGCCGCGACCCCGACGCCCGCGAGCACGAGCCCCGGCAGCGGGCCGCGCCGGCCGCACCCGCCCTGGCGGGCCCGCCAGGCGATCAGCAGGCCGAAGGTGGCCACGGTCAGGCCCAGGTCCTCCTTGACCAGCAGCAGCGGCAGCGACCACAGCGCCGCGGCCAGGTGGCGGCGCCGACCGAGCGCGGCGGCTGCGAAGGCCAACAGCGGTACGGCGAAGGCGATTTCATGGAAGTCGTCACTGACGGCCCGGACGATCCCCCAGGACGCCCCGGTCACGCATCCGATCACCAGGGCGACCCGCGGCCCGCCCGCCTCGTACGCCCACCGGGTGAGCGGCACGACCGCCAGCGCCATCAGCAGCGCCTGGGCGACCAGCAGGGTGACGGCCCCCGGGAACAACCGGTAGACCGGAGCGAGCACGGCGATCAGCGGGTGGAAGTGGTCCCCGAGCAGGTGGTAACCGGGCCCCTTGAGCGGCACGATCGGCGCCTGCCCGTGCGCGTACGCGCGGATGGCCTGCTCGAAGATGCCCAGGTCGTAGGCCTTGCTCAGGCCGCGCCGGTAGCGGTTGACGGCGACGCAGGTGTAGAGCGCGGCGAACCCCGCGGCCAGGCCCCAGGCCAGGACGGCAGGTCGACGCGGCGGACGGAACAGACGCATCGGCAAAGTACCCTTTCACTATTCGATTAGTGGAAGGGTGGTGGAAGGGCACACCGCCGTCAACCCCGGTCCGACCGCGCCGACCGGGCCTCCGACCTGCCCGGATGCGGTCCGCTAGGCGGCTGATGTGGAGCCTGTGGAGCCCGCCGGCTCCGTGGGACTCAGGACCGCACGGCCTCCGGGTCGCGGCCGAAGAAGCCGGCGAGCCGGTCGTACGGCGGGGCGTCCTCCGGAACGGCGACCTCGGGACCGAAGGCGTGCTGCTCCTCCTCGGCGCCGCGGTACCCGGGCGTGAGGGCGCCGCGGGCCCAGGCCAGGGCGGCGAGAGCCACCTCATGGTCCAGCCCCTCGGTGGACTGGTCGGTGGCATGGGCCAAGTCCCAGTCGTGGACGGCGAATTCGGCGATCTGCTGGTCCACCGGGAAGCGGGCCGGCAGGGCGCCGACGCCGGGGACCTCCAGCGTGCCGGTGAGGTCGCCCGCCGCCCGCCAGGCGTCGACCAGTTCCTCGGCGCCGGCCTCGAAGGCGTGCAGCCAGTCCTCCTCCACCCGCTCGAAGGGCTGCGACCAGTCCGGCTGCCCGCCCCCGGCCCGGACGGTGAACTGCCGCAGGTCGAACAGCAGATGGCTGACCAGGTCGCCGACGTCCCAGGAGCGGCAGGCCGTCGGGTGCCCAGCCAGCTCGACGCCGACACCGTCGATCAGCCCGGCGGTCTGCGCGAGCGCCCGGGCGAGCAGGTCGATCGGGTCTTCCGCTGCGGTCATGGCACACCTCTCGGTCGGGAGCGCGTCGCCGGCGTGGCCGGGTGCGGTCGGGAGCACCGCTCGGACCGGGCGATCGTAAACGCGTCCGTCGACGACCGCCCGCCACGACACCGGCCCGGTGGTCGCACCACCGGGCCGGTCTCCGTACTGCGACGTGCCGCGAGCTGTCAGGCCTGAACTGTCAGGCCCGAACTGTCAGGCCGCGAACCCGCCGTCCACCGCGAGCTCCGCGCCCGTGACGTACTGGCCGTCCTCGCCCGCCAGGTAGGCGACGGCGGCGGCGACGTCCGCGCCCGCGCCGAAGCGGCCGAGTGCGGTCAGGCTGTTCTGGAGCTCGGCGGCCTCACCGTCCGCCGGGTTCATGTCGGTGTCGATCGGGCCGGGGTGGACCACGTTCGCGGTGATCCCGCGCGGGCCGAGCTCCCTGGCCAGCGCCTTGGTCAGGCCGATCATCGCCGCCTTGCTGAGTGAGTAGACGGTGGCGCCGGGGAAGGCGACCCGCTTGGCGATGCAGCTGCCGATGGTGACGATCCGCCCGCCGTCGGCCAGGTGCGCGGAGGCGGCCTGGGCGAACAGGAACGGCGCCCGGACGTTCACCTCCAGGACCCGGTCGACGTCGTCGAGCGCCAGGTCACCGATCGGGCCGAGGACACCGACGCCCGCGTTGTTCACCAGGACGTCCAGCCGCCCGAACCGCTCCGCGACCTCCGCGACCACGGACTGCACCGCCTGCGGGTCGGCGCAGTCCGCGCGGACCGCCCAACCGCGGCGCCCCATCGCGGTGATCTTCGCCGCGACCTCCTCGGCCCGCTCGGCCCCGCCCTGATAGGTCAGGGCGACGTCGGCACCCTCCTCGGCCAACCGTAGCGCGACCGCCGCCCCGATCCCCCGGCTGCCGCCGGTCACCAGGGCCACCTTGCCGTCGAGCTTCGCCGCACCGTTCATCGTCATATCTCCAGAACTCCTCATTCGGATGTGATCCGACTCGTTCCGATCAGAACCCCCGGTTCCGATCTCGGACATGACTCGATCCTGGGCCTCGGCGCCGGAAAGCTCCGGCGGTATTCAGACGTCGCGTTCAACCTTCAACTATCTCCCGAAGCGCCCGCGCACACGGCCTCACGCCCGCTCGCACGCCCCCTCCCCTCGTGCCTGGCCCTCTCTCGCACCCGACCCCGGAAACGCGCCGGGCCGAACGGCCGGCCCCGGGGAGGGGCGGCCGCTCGGCGCGGGTGTGCGGAGGTGTCAGACGGTCAGGGTCTGGCCCGGGAAGATGAGATCCGGGTCGCCGCCGATGGTGCGGGCGTTCTTGCCGTACAGGTTGCCGGTGTCGGTACCGAACTTGGCCGCGATGCCGCTCAGCGTGTCGCCGCTCCTGACGGTGTAGCCGCCACCGGAGGTGTTCTTCTCCGAGGACGGCGCCGACTGCGCCGGCTTGGCCGACTGCTGCGGCTTCGACGCCTCCTGCTGCTTCGGCGCCGGCTTGCTCTTCGGCGCCTGCGGGGCCTGCGGCGCCTGGGTCTTGGGCGTCTTGGCCTTGGGCGCCGGCTTGGCAGCCGGCTTCGAGGGTGCGGTGTCGGTGGTGTCGACGGCGGCCGGGGCGCCGCCCTTGCTCAGGCCCGCCTTGGCCGAGCAGACCGGCCACGCCCCGGGCCCCTGCGAGGCGAGGACCTTCTCGGCGACCGTGATCTGCTCCGCCTTGCTGGCCTGGTGGGCCTGGGGGGCGTAGGCGGTGCCGCCGTACGCCCTCCAGGTGCTGGGGGTGAACTGCAGTCCGCCGGAGAAGCCGTTGCCGGTGCTGATGCTCCAGTTGCCGCCGCTCTCGCACTGGGCGACGGAGTCCCAGCTGGAGGTGGGCGCGGCGGAGGCCGAGGTGGCCGTGACGAGGCCGGCCACCGGCAGGGCCGCGACGGCGGCGCCCGCGACGACCGCCATCCGCACGCGGTTGCGCTTGGTGGCGGTGGTGTCGGTGGCAGCGGCGGTCTCGTGACGGGAAGTCATATAAGTCCTCTCGGCAAGCCCCGGGCGGGCAGGCGGAACCAGACCCATGACGGGCCGATAGTCGCGCTCACCTCGCTCGACGGGCGGCCGGACACGTCTGGGACGCGCCGTGCCGCCCCGGCCACCTCCACTCGCCGACGACCTGTTCGAGCTGGTCGCGTCGGCGGGCACGGCCCTCGCGCCGGGGGTCAGGTCGGCGGGCCATGCGTCGGGGTGAACCCGGGTGGTGCTCGTTGCACCGCCAATGAAGCTACGGGCCACCTCGGGGTGCAGCAAGCAATTCTTGGTCTCCGCAGGTCAGTTGACTGTTACCGGCGGTATTGATCAAGGTGCCGCGCCCAGTTCGACCAGGTTTGACCACATTTTCAAGATCAACTGATCAACTTTCACGCCCCCCTTCACCTCTGTCCACCTGTGAGCCCGAGCACACCATCCACCCACCGCGACGACGAGCTGACGCACCGTCACCACTGAAGCCGGAGTTCCCCGTTCCGTCGGGCCATCTAGTGGCATCCGCCACACCCGACACGCTCCGCGACCGGTCGGACGCGTTCAGTCCCGGGCGCCGAGCTCCGCGTCCCGCGCCAACAGCGCCGCCTGCACCCGGTTCTCACAGCCCAACTTGGCCAGGATCCGGCTGACGTACGTCTTCACCGTCGCCTCGCTCATGTGGATCCGCGCCCCCGCGTCCGCGTTGGACAGCCCCTCGCCGAGCAGCGCCAGCACCTCCAACTCGCGCGGCGTCAGCACCTCCAGCCGGCGCCGGGCCTCCGCACCCCGGGCGGCCGCCGAACCGCTGCGCCCGGAGGCCAGCGAGTCGACGATGTGCCGGGTGGCGGCCGGGGACAGGAAGGCGTACCCGCCGGCCGCCGCGCGCACCGCCTGGATCAGCTCGTGCGGCGCCGTGTCCTTGAGCAGGAATCCGGCGCCGCCCTCGGTCACGGCGCGCAGGACGTTCTCGCGCTCCCCGAAGGTGGTGAGGATCAGCGCCCGCGCGCCGGGTGCGACCCTCGGCAGCTCCGCGAGCGCCGTCAGCCCGTCCATCACCGGCATCTGAATGTCCAGCAGCACCACGTCCACCCCGTGCGCCCGGGCCAGCTCCAGCGCCTCCCGCCCGTCGGCGGCCTCGGCGACCACCTCGATGTCGGCGGCAGAGCCCAGGATCATCCTGATCCCGGCGCGGATGAGCGGCTCGTCGTCGGCGACGAGGACTCGGATCACGGCTGGTCATTCCCCTCGAACGGTGCTGCGGCAGGAACACCATCCTCACATCCGGCCGAACCCCGCGCCCCACCCGGTCAGAGCGGTCAGGACGGTCAGAGCGATCAGGGCGGTCAGGGCGGTCAGGACTTCGTGAGGTAGTGCTCCTTCTCCACCAGCACCCCGTCCTTGAAGCAGAACCGCATCACATTGTCCTGGCCCCAGGCGTCGCTGAGGTCACCGGACAGGTACCAGCGGCAGTGCGCGCCCTCCGGGGGCTTCGGCCCGCTGCCCCGGTAGTCGTCGGTGAAGAAGGTGTTCCCCGGCGGCAGCCGGTGCAGCACGTCGGCCTCGGGCGTGCCGGTCTCCAGCCCGTCGTACACCGACTTCGGCACCGTCGCGTCGTCGGTGCCCTGGACGAAGGCCACCACGCCCCAGATCAGCAGCCCCAGCACGGTCAGGCCGACCGCCCCCACCCCGACCGCGCAGCCGATCGCCGGACTGCGCCGCCCCTCCTCCGCCCCGACGACCGGCGGCAGGCCGTCCAGCACCCAGTCGTCGACCCCGGCGATCGCCGCGGCCCCGTCGCCCGTGCCCTCCGCCCCCTCGTACGGCAGCACGCCGGCCAGCCGGAACCCCTGGTCCGGCGTCGGCCCGGCGTGCACCATGCCGCCGACCAGCCGGGCCCGCTCCCGCAGGCCGGTCAGCCCCTGGCCGCCGCTGACCGCCGGGCCCGCGCCGGCGCGCACGCCCACGGGCTCCGGGGCGCACGGGTTGACCACCTCCACCACCAGCGCGTCCGGCTCGTACCGGAGCGCGACGGTGATCGGCGCGCCGGGGGCGTGCTTGTGCGCGTTGGTGAGCGCCTCCTGCACCATCCGGTACGCCGCGTGGTCCACCGCGGCGGCCAGCGGACGCGGCTCGCCCTCCCGGGAGAAGGAGACCCGCGCCCCGGCCGCCCGCGAGGAGTCGACCAGCCCCTCGATCCCGTCCACCCCGCCCCGGGCCGGGGACGCGTCCGTCGCCGGCCGCACCGCCGTCGACTCGTCGTGCAGGACGCCGACCACCTCGCGCAGCTCCCGCATCGCCGCGACCGCCGCCTGCCGCAGCACCCCGACCGCCTCGCGCTGCCGGTCGTTGAGCGTACGGTCCACCTCCAGCGCGCCGGAGTGCACGGAGATCAGCGCCAGCTGGTGGCCCAGGCTGTCGTGCATGTCCTGGGCGATCCGGTGCCGCTCGCGCAGCCGGGCCTGGTGCACCACCATGACCCGCTCGCGCACCAGCTGGTCGTTGCGCTCGCGCAGCGCGTCCAGCAGGGCGCGGCGCTGGGCCCGGTAGCGGCCCCACAGCGCGGGCAGCACGGCGACCAGCAGGAAGCCGCCGAGCGAGAGCCCGACGATCAGCTTGGGCGAGGCCGAGCCGGCGTCCTTCAGCACCCCGGTCACCATGAACAGCACCCAGCTCAGCACGAAGGTGCCGACCAGCGCGGTGACCCGGCGCAGCCTCGCCCCGGCCGACCAGCCGGCGCAGACCAGCAGCAGCATCGGGCCGACGGCCCAGCCGGCCGCGGCCGAGGTGAGCAGCAGCACGGTCGCCGGGAAGGCCGGCCGCAGCACCCACAGCAGCGCGACCCCCAGCCCCACCAGGACGGGGTGGCCGGCACCGGCGGCCACCTCCAGCAGGGCCGCGACCCCGCCCATCAGCAGGGCCAGCGCGCCCTGGCCCACCACTCGCCGGGGCGGCCAGGGCCCGGGAAACGCCGTCCGTACCGCCTTCTTCCAGGCCCGCGCCATCGCATCCACCCGTCGAGGCTATCGGGCCGCGCCACCCGACCGCCGCCACCGTTCGTCGCCCCCGCCCCCGACGAAAGTCGCCGCTCACGGCGTTCGGGGCACCTCCGTGGGCACCCCCGTGGACACGCCCGTGGACACGCCCGTGGAGTCGTCCTCACCGAAGGCCATGAGCAGCAGCGCCACGTCGTCCACCCGGTGCGAGGAGCCGACCTCGCGCAGGATCCGTTCCGCCAGCAGCTCCAGGCCGTCCGGCCCCTGCGCCCCGCCGCGCCCGAGCGCGGCCCGCAGCAGGTCCACCCCCTGGTCGATCGCCATCGCCGGATCCTCCACCAGCCCGTCCGTGTACAGCGCGACCACCGTGCCGGGCGCCAGGCGCAGCTCGCTGACCGGGTACTCGGCCTGTTCCTCCACGCCCAGCAGCGGCCCGCCCGGCACGTACAGCGCCTCGGCCCACCCGTCCGGGAAGCGCAGCACCGGTGGCAGGTGCCCGGCCCGGGCGATCCGGGCGCGGCCGTCGGCGGGGGTGAGGCGGACGAGGCAGCAGCTGGCGAGCAGTCCGGGGTCGAGGTCGAGGAGGAGCCGGTTGGTGCGGGCGAGCACCTGGTCGGGCGGGTCGCCGCCGGTGGCGAAGGCGCGGACGGCGCTGCGCAGCTGGCCCATGGTGGCGGCCGCGCCGACGCTGTGGCCCTCGACGTCGCCGATCACCAGGGTGACGTCCCCGCCGGTGACGATCGCGTCGTACCAGTCGCCGCCGATCTCCATGCCCTGGGTGCCGGGCAGGTAGCGGGCGGCGATCCGGATGCCGGGCACGTCCGGGAGGCGGTGCGGCAGCAGCGCCTGCTGGAGGCCGCGGGCCAGGGCGAACTCGGCGTCGTACAGCCGGGCCCGTTCCAGGGCCTGGGCGATGAAGCCGCCGAGGGCGGTGAGCAGGCCGCGGTCCTCCGCGGTGAAGGGGCGCGGCCGGTCGAAGCCGAGGATGCAGCTGCCGACGGGGTGGCCGGAGGCGATCAGCGGCAGGAAGGCCCAGGCGCCCATGTCGTCGAGCGCGATGCCGGGGTAGGCGGCGGCGAGTTCGCGGACCGATTCGAAGAAGATCGGGGTGCCGGTGCTGAGCGTCTCCGCGCCGGGGATGCGGGCGGCGACCGGGGTGCCCTCGAAACCGTCCAGGAAGCCGTCCGGGTAGCCGGTCTGCGAGATCAGGTGCAGGTGTTTGTCGCACACCCCGTAGATGGCGAGCTCCTGGCCGCCGAAGGCTGGCAGGATCTCCTCGGCCACGGCCCGGCAGACCTCGCGCACGCTGACCGCCTCGGTGAGCGCGCTGGCGAGCTGGAGCAGGTGGTAGGTGCCGCCGATGCCGGCGGGGGCACCGGTCGGGGTGGCGCCGCGGGCCGCGGACGGCGGGGGCGCGGCCCTCGGTTCGGCCGCGCCCGGCGGGGCTTCGGCGGCCACCACCCGGCCGGTGACGCCGTGCGTGTCGGGGTAGAGCGAGAAGGCGAGCCAGCCGTCCGGCGGGCGGGCGGCCAGGAAGGCGGTGGGCTGCTGGGAGAGCAGGGCGGCCCGGTAGCGGTTCTCGAAGAAGGGGTCGGCGAGCCAGGGCAGCACGTCCCACAGGTGGTGGCCGACCAGGTCCTCGCGGCGCGCCTGGAGCAGCGGCTCGGTGGCGCGGTTGGCGTAGCTGACCCGGCCGTCCGGGTCGAGTGAGAAGACGCCCTCGCGCAGTCGCTCGACGGCGGCCGCGGCCGCGGTGAGGGTGCGGGCGTCCAGCACGGCGCCGACCAGATGGGTGCGGCCGTCCGAGATCGCCGCGGGCACCCGCGCCCAGAGCTCCACCGGGTACGGGTGGCCGTCCGGCCCGAGCACCCGGACCCTGGCCGCCAGCACCTCGCCCCGGGCCAGGGCGGTCCGGGCGGCGGCCCGGAACTCGGGCAGGTCACCGGGGGCGATCCGGCTGCCGAGGGCGGCCACCGTGCCGTCGAACTCGTCGGGTTCGAGGCCGAAGATCGCGAGGAACTGCTCGTCGGCGGCCAGCGCCCCGGTGGCGACGTTCCAGTCGAACATCCCGACCCGGCAGGTCGGCGCGGACGGCGGCGGCAGCTCGACCACGGCCGCGTCGCCGCCCGGCTCCACGGGGTGCCCGGCCGCCGCCAGGCCCGCCAGCCCGGCGGCCAGCCGCTCGGCCACCTCCGCCAGCCGCGACGGGGCGTCCTCCGGGACGCCATCGTCGGAGGCCGGCCAGAACACGCTGAGCACCCCGAACCGCTCCTCGCCGCCCGCCACCGGCACGCAGGCGGAGGCGAAGTCGTACGGCATGCCGACCGCGAGCTGCGGGAAGCGCCGCATGGTGTCCTCGGTGTCGGCCAGGGTGACGGTCCGCCCGGTGCGGAAGCTGACGGCGACGGGCAGCGGGCCGGCGGCGGCGATCCGCCGGAACGGGCTCATGATCGACAGCGGTACGCCCGCGATCGTGCAGAGCACCAGCGAGCGGCCGTCCCGCGAGCGCAGGTACACCATCGCCCCGTACGCCCCGGTGCCGCCGAGCGCCCGGCGGACGGCGCCCGCCAGCAGGTCGTCCCGCTCGGCCGCCGCCGGGGCGGCGTGGGGCTCCAGCGGCCGGTGCGGGCCGGGCGGCGCCGCCCGGTCACGGCCGCCCGCGTGCGGATGGCGCATGCTCTTTTGCTACGCCGGGCCCCGGGGCGTGTCAAGGCGAGCCCTCCGGGACCCCGGATGCCCGTCGGCCCCGGTTGCGCCAGCATGGACGGCATGCCGACCACCTCCGGCCGCACCACCGTGGTCAACCTCAAGGGCCACCGCGACGACCCCTCCTGCGCCGACGTCGTCTACGTCGGCCGCGCCATGCACCGCGGCGGCTGGCACCTGTCCGAATCCCCGCTGCACTGCCCCTACCGCCCCGGCCCCGACCTCACCCGCGAGCAGATGGTCGCCGACTACCGCGCCTACCTCCTCGCCCGCCCCGACCTGCTCGCCCTCGTCCCGCCCCTGCGGGGCCACCGCCTCGGCTGCTGGTGCGCCCCGCTCCCCTGCCACGCCGCCGTCCTCGCCGTCCTCGCCGACCTCGCCGACCTCGCCGACCTCGCCGACCTCGCCGACCTCGCCGACCACCCACCGCAGCACTGACGGGCGCGCGCCTCACAGCCCGGAGAGATCGGCCTCCACCGCGTACGGCACCACGGCCTCGACCTGACCGGTGAACAACTCGCCCACCCGGTACGAACCGCTCGCCGCGTCCAGCACGTAGGTGTGGACGATCGGGACACCGCCGGAGACCTGCTCGACCCGCCAGTGGAACGGGATGCCCGCCTTGGCGTACTGCTCCGGCTTGACCACCCGGTCGGTGGTCTCCGAACCCGGTGGGGCGACCTCGACGAGCAGCAGCACGTCCGCGGGTCTGGTGGGCGACTCGTCGATCGTGTCCGCCCGGTAGACCACCACGTCCGGGCGACGGTTGTTCAGCGGCACGTCCTGGAGCCTGACGTCGAAGTCCGTGTCGGCATTCCACTCGGCGCCGCCGGCCGCGTCCAGGGCGTTCGCCAGGAACCGTGCGAGCCGGTTGTGCCGTTTGGAGGCGCTCGGGCTCACGACCACCGTCCCGTCGACGATCTCGATGCCCGCGCACTGCTCCACGGTCCAGGAGTCGTACTGCTCGCTGGCGATCTGCCGGTGCATCCACTCGGGTGCGATCATCTCGGCCGTCACGCCGTACCTCCCCCGGGGCTGCTGGGCGGGCCTGTGCTGTGGGCCTCAGCCCAGTACGCCCCGGTCGGGGTTTCGGGTGGTTCGGGGGCTGTTCGATATCCTCCGGGCGAGTGGTGGCGCGTGGGGCGCCATGGGGGAGGTGGGAGCCGGTATGCAGTCGCCGTCGTCCGAGGGGCCCGTGCGCGAGGCCTCGTGGCAGTGGGACGGGGAGGCGGACGGCGCCGCGCGGGAGCCCGTGGACGTGGTCGGCGGGGGCGGGGACGGGCCGCGGCTGAGCCGGCGCGGGCTGCTGGCGGGGGCCGGGGTGCTGGCGGCGGGCGCGGCGGTGTGGGCGTTCGGCCGTTCGGGTGTGGACCAGCCGGCTCCGCCGCCGAAGCCGCAGCCGACCGCGTTGTCCGGGCCGACCCCGCTGTGGACGTACCGGGGGCCGGAGGCGATGACCCCGGAGCGGCTGACCGGCCCGCCGACCCGGCCGGTGTTCCTGTCCCGGGCCGGGCTCCAGGTCCTGGACCCGGCCACCGGCGAGGCGGCGCGGCTGCTCACCGTCGACCCACCGCGCGGGAACTGGCCGAGCGACCTGGAGGTGCTGGGCCAGGTGGTGCTCGGGCCGGACCGGGTATTCACCACCTCCCCGGGCCACCTGGACGCCCGCCACCTCGGCGACCCCGCCGCCGACTGGAGCCTGCCGCTGCCCGACGACCTACAGGGCTCCGTCCAGTTGTCCGGCTTCGACGACGGCACCCTGTACGGGTACGTCTGGGACTGGTCGCGGGAGAGCTCGACGCCGAACGGCCGGCTCTTCGCCGTCCGGGTCGCGGACCGCTCGGTGCTGTGGCACCTCTCCATCGACCGCAACGAGCGGCCGTTCACCCCGGTCACCGCGACCGGCGGCCGCCTCCCGTGCCTGCGCAACCTGGGCGACGGCAGCGAGCTGGTGGTCCGGGACGCCGCCGACGGCCGGGAGCTGTGGACGGCCCCCAACACCGGCGGCCTGAGCTGGTGCGTCTGCGGCCCGGTGCACCTCTACGTCCCCGACGGCGCCGACGGCGTCCGTGCGCTGCGCCCCGGCGGCGAGCCGGCCTGGACGGTCTCTCCCGCCCGGGGCGAGTCGTGGCGGGCGATGGCCCTGGTCTCCGACGGCCCGCGGGTCTACCTGACCCGCGACAACGGCCTGGTCACCGGGCACGACGCGGTCACCGGCGCACGGCAGTGGGCCTACCGGCTGCCGTTCCTGCTGGACCGCCGCAGCCATCCGCTGGTGGTCGGCGGCACGCTGTTCGTCCCCGGCCCGGCGGCCGCCGGGGTGTGCGCGATCGACACCGCGAGCGGCACGCCGCGCTGGACGTTCCTCGACTCGGGCCCCGGCAAGGACGTCTGGTCGCTCGCCGTCGACGCGAACCACCTCTACGTCGGCCACGACGACGTCCTGCACGCCCTCCCGCTCACCTGACCGCCCGGCACGACAGCACGACAGGATGGCCTGATGCAGGTGCACCCGATCTCCCCCGACCGGCTGGCCGACGTGCTCGCCGACCGCATCGCCGCGCTGTCCGACCCCGGCGGCCGGTGGCTGCGGGTCGCGGTGGACGGCGCGCCCGCCGCCCGCCCCGACGTGCTCGCCGACGCCCTGGTGGAGCCGCTGCGGCTGCGCGGCCGCCCCGCGCTGCGGGTCTCGGCGGCGGGCTTCCTGCGCCCGGCCTCGATCCGGCTGGAGTACGGCCACCAGGACGCGGACGCCTTCCACGACCTCTGGCTGGACGACCGCGCCCTGCTGCGCGAGGTACTGGACCCGCTGGAGCCCGGTGCCAGCGGCCGCGTCCTGCCCTCGCTGCGCGACCCGGTGACGGACCGCTCGACCCGCGGCGCGTACGCCGAACTGCCGCCCGGCGGCGTGCTGTTGCTGGACGGCGCGCTGCTGCTCGGCCGGTGGCTGCCGCTGGAGCTGGCCGTCCACCTCGCGCTCACCCCGACCGCCCTGGCCCGCCGCACGCCCGCCGACCAGCAGTGGACGCTGCCCGCCTTCGCCCGCTACGAGGCGGAGACCGGCCCGGCCGAGGCCGCCGACGTCACCGTCCGGGTGGACGACCCGCGTCATCCGGCCCTGGTCGAGCGGACCTGACACCCGTACCGGCCGGGGCCGGGCCGCGCTGGCAGTAGGGGCACCAGTACGCCACCCGGTCCTGCGGGGGCGTGCCCTGGCGGGCGGTCCGCACGAGGGTGCCGCAGCGCGGGCAGGGGCGGCCGGCCCGGCCGTAGACCCAGTGCTGGTGGCCGCGCCGGGTGTCGCCGGTGGTGACGTGGCCGGGGCGCAGCCGGTTGGCGTCGAGGATCTCCCGGGCCCACTCCACCAGCCGGTCGGGGCGCGGGAGTTGGCCGACCTCGGTCCACGGGGTGACGCCGGCCAGGTAGCAGAGTTCGGCGGCGTAGACGTTGCCGATGCCGGCGAGGTTGCGCTGGTCGAGCAGCGCCTCGGCGAGCGGGCGGCCGGGGTGGGCGAGCAGCCGGCGGACGGCCTCCACCGGGTCCCAGTCGGGGCCGAGCAGGTCGGGGCCGAGGTGGCCGACGGCGCGTTGCTCGTCGGCGGTGCGCAGCAGGTCGACGACGGGCAGCCGGTAGCCGACGGCGGTGCCCCGCTCGGTGCCGAGGACGGCGCGGATCTGCCAGGCGGGGCCGCCGGACCAGCGCTCGCCAGGCCGGTAGACCTCCCAGCGGCCGTCCATCCGCAGGTGGGTGTGCAGGGTGAGGCCGCCTTCGAGGCGGGTGAGCAGGTGCTTGCCGCGCGGGGCGACCTCCAGCACCCGGCGGCCGGCGAGGACGGCAGTGGCGTGCGCGGGCACCCGCAGGTCGGCGCTGGTCAGCACCTGCCCGGCGAGGGCCTCGTGCAGCCGGGCCGCCGCGCGGTAGACGGAGTCACCTTCTGGCATGCCTCCATCCTCCACCGCGCGGCGGCCCGGCGGGGCGGCGCGCTACTCGGCCTCGGCCACCTGGCCCTCCCGGACGACGACGACCGGGCAGGGCGCGTGCTCGGTGAGGTGGCGGCTGACCGAGCCCAGCAGCACGCCGGAGAAGCCGCCGAGGCCGCGGCTGCCGACGACGAGCAGCGCGGCGCCCTTGGCGGCCTCCAGCAGGGCCTGGGCGGCGTTGCCGGGCATCACGCTCTCGCTGATCCGCACGCCCGGGTCGTCGCCGACGACCCTGACGACGGTGTCGGAGAGGGTCTTGCCGGCCAGTTCCTCGGGGTTGAAGACCTCGGCGGACGGCACGCTCGGCGCGGCCCAGCCGTAGAACGCCGGGTACTCCCAGGCGGCGATCGCGGTGATGGTCCCGCCGACGGCCCGCGCGTAGTCGACCGCCCAGCGCAGCGCCTGCTCCGAGGCGGGCGAGCCGTCCACGCCGACGACGATCCGGGGGTTGGCACTCATGGCGTTACTCCTTGGCGCTCAGTTCCTGCTCGGTCCCGACACCCCGAACATAGATCAAATCGGGCGTGTGGTCGATATTTGCCACGCCGCGATCGGCGTTTTACATTCAGATCGATGGCAATAGGCCTGACCGATCTGCGGTTCTGCGGTTCTGCGGTTCTGCGGTTCTGCGGTTCTGCGGTTCTGCGGTTCTGCGGTTCTGCGAGGATGCCCGCTTACCGGACCATCCCTGACGGCTCAACTCCGGTAAGCGGCCCAGGAGTCGGCCATCCGCTGGACCTGGCCAGGGGTGAACTGGCTCATGCAGGAGTCGTAGCTGTAGTCCATGAAGTTGTGGATCGGGTCCAGGCCGGGCCCGGTGCAGGTGTGGCGGCCCTCGGGGCAGCCGTAGGCGGGGGTGCGCTCGGGCGGGGTGTCGTCCACGTAGTCGCCCGGGGGCAGGCAGCCGCCCTGGAAGGTGTGGAAGAGGCCGAGCCAGTGGCCGATCTCGTGGGTGGCGCTGCTGCCCTCGTTGTAGTGGGCGGCGGCGCCGCCGGGCAGGGAGGCGTCGAGGACGACCACGCCGTCGTCGGCGGGGTTCGAGCGGTAGGCGCCCGGGAAGGTCGACCAGCCGAGCAGGGACTGGCCGAGCTTGGCGGTGTAGAGGTTGAGGGTGCCCGCGTCGCCCTTGCGCAGCGCGCTCTTCATCGCCGCCTCGGCCCCGGAGCCGGGAGTGATGCCGTCGTACCAGGAGGCGTTGTCCGTGTAGTCGGTGCCGGCCAGCTCGAAGTGGAACTGGCTGGGGGTGTTGCCGTCGCCCTGGCCGCCGTAGGTCGCGTTGAGGTGGTCGATCTGGGCGGCGACGACGCCCCCGTCGAGCCGGCCGGCGTCACCGGCGTGGATCACGTGGACGAAGACCGGCACCGCCGTCGGGGCGCCGATCCGGGCGTGGGCGGAGGAGAGCTGGGCGAGCCGGTCGTCGAGGTCCGCCTGCATCGCCCGGGCCTCGGCGGCGGTGACGGCGTTCGGGTCCCGCCCCGCCTGGCTGCCGGCCGGCTTGCGGGCGGCGGCGTCGGAGTCGGAGCCCGCACAGGCCGCGGTCACGGCGGCCGCGGCGGTCACGGCGGCGGAGTGCGGGGCCGGGGCGGCGAGCTGGCTGAGACCGGTGGCCGCGACCAGCGCGGCGGCCCAGGGGAACAGACGGGGGGCACGCGAGCGCACCCGGGCAGTACGGCGCATCTGCGCTCCTGACAAGGGAGTTGACGGAGTGTCGGCCGCGCCCCGGGCCCGCCCGGCTCGGCGCGGACCCGCCGAGACTACGACGCGGCGAAGACGATCTCCCGCAGGGCGCGCGCGGCGGCCCGGTCGAGTACCACGGCCGACGCACAGCCCTCCGGCGGCCGCCCGGCCCCGGTGAGTCGGCGCCGCAGCCTGTCGACGGCGGCCCGGTGCCGGAGGAAGGCGTAGCGGGAGACGCCCTGCCCCCGGCTCTGCTGGCCCTCCCGCGCCTCGGCCGGTTCGGCGTCCAGCAGCAGCAGGTGCACCCGGCGGCCCTGCCGGGCGGCGGCGCGGGTCAGCCAGAACCGCACCCAGGACAGCGAGCCGCAGTCGTGGACGGCGAGCGGCCCGCCGGCCAGCACCGCGCGCCGCAGCCGCCGGTAGTGCGCGATCCGCGCCAGTGGGCGGTAGAGGGCGTACGGGAGGCGGCCGGGCAGCCTGGCCGCGTACTCCTCGCGGACCAGCTGGGAGTCGACCAGCGGGGCGCGCACGCAGCGGCGCATCAGGGTGCTCTTGCCGCTGCCGGGCAGGCCGGAGACGACCAGCAGGTCGCCGGCAGGGTAGTGCAGCGCCACCGGGGCGGGGCCGGCCCGCAGGTCGTGCAGGCCGGGCTGCACCCGTAAGGCCTGCCGGGCGGCGGCGAGGCCCCGTCCAGGGGGCGGCGGCACCCGGGGTGCCGCCGCCTCCGCCGTTCTCGTCCTGGTCACCGGTCCTCCCCGCGCCGTTCCCTCCCTCGGAGCATTACGCATTCCCAAGAGCGAGTAAAGAGCGGTGGTCGCCGGGCCCGGTCGGCCGGTGCCGGATCAGGGCGTGCCGTGCGGGCGGGTCAGCCGAGCTGGGGGGCGACCCGGGAGGCGATGAGCTCCAGGTGGTCGAGGTCGTCCAGGTCCAGGATCTGCAGGTAGACCCGCTCGCTGCCGACGGCCGCGTACCGGCCGATCTTCTCGGCGACCTCGTCCGGGGTGCCGGCCAGGCCGTTGGCCTTCAGCTCGTCCACGTCCCGGCCGATCACGGCCGCCCGGCGGGCCACCTCGGCGTCGTCGCGGCCGACGCAGGCCACCAGGGCGTTGGAGTACACCAGGTCGCCGACCGAGCGCCCGGCCTGCTCGACGGCGGCCTTGACCCGGCCGAACTGGGCGGCGCTGTCCTCCACCGAGGCGAACGGCAGGTTGAACTCGTCGGCGAAGCGGGCGGCCAGCGCCGGGGTCCGCTTCGGGCCGAGCCCGCCGACCAGCACCGGGATCCGGTCCTGGGCCGGCTTGGGCAGCGCCGGCGAGCCGGTCAGCGTGTAGTACTCGCCGGCGAAGTCGAAGGTGTCGCCGAGCTTGGTGTTCCACAGGCCGGTGATGATCGCCAGCTGCTCCTCCAGCCGCCCGAACTTCTCCTTCGGGAAGGGGATGCCGTAGGCGGCGTGCTCGGCCTCGTACCAGCCGGCGCCGAGGCCGAACTCGACCCGGCCGCCGCTCATCGCGTCCACCTGGGCGACCTGGATCGCGGTGACGCCGGGCAGGCGGAAGGTCGCGGCGGTCATCAGGGTGCCGAGGCGGATGGTGCGGGTGTCGCGGGCGAGGCCAGCCAGGGTGATCCAGGCGTCGGTCGGCCCGGGCAGGCCGTCGACGTCGCCCATCTTCAGGTAGTGGTCGGAGCGGAAGAAGGCACTGAAGACGCCCAGGTCCTCGGCGGCCCGGGCGACCGCCAGGAGGGTGTCGTAGCTCGCGCCCTGCTGCGGTTCGGTGAAGATGCGGAGATCCATGCGGACCATTCTGGTACAGACCACCCGCGGATCGGCGCAGAGAACCGGCCAAGCCGCCGAAGCTCCCGAAGGTGGCCAAGGTCTCAGCACGGAACCGTCACGAGTCGCCGGTCCGGCCGACCCGCTCGCCTACCGTGGACGGATGTTCGCCACCCCCGACGAGTCCTTCCGGCGCTCCCCCGACGAACCGGCCGGCTGCCCGCTGCCCGGCATCGTCGCCGCGTTCACGCCTCGGCTGGCCGAGTTCGCCTTCGAGCCCGGCTTCGTCGCGATGGTCGACCAGCACGTCGCGATGCTGCGCGAACTGCTGTACGCACAGGGGCCGGAGCTGGCGCCCCGGCCCCTGGACCGTGAGGAACTGTCGGACTACGCGCTCGGCTTCCTGGACGCGCTCACCGAGATCGGCTGGCGGGAGCCGGTGGGGTACGACTACGCGGTGCACCGGCTGACCGCGATCTGCTGGCTGGTGCGCGAGCAGGGCCTGCTGCGGGCCTGAACCCGCCGCGGGTCGCTGCCTAGGGCGTGTTTCATAATTCGCGTCGGATCAGCGCGCGGCGTTGGGCGCCCGGCTGGGCGTGCCGGCGAAGCGTCCTCGTACTGGGCCGTACTTGGACGTTTCGCCGGTGCGTCCAGGCGGGATGCCCGGCGTCGCGCGCCCGGCGGGAATTATGAAACACGCCCTAGCTCGGCCGGTCGCCCGGGCGGCCCGGGTCGATGCCGGGCGGCGGCGGGGTGGTGCCCGGAGCGGCCTGGGTGGTCGGCCGGGCCGGCTGGTTGGCCAGCACGTCCGCCCGGCCCGCCTGGTAGGCGCTGCCGCGCAGTTTGGCGCTCTCCTGCTCGGCGTGGTCCAGCCAGCGCTCCCAGCGCTGGCGCATCGGCAGGATCAGGCCGCCGCCGACACCCACCACCAGCACACCGGCGATCGTGGCGAGCGCCGCGATCAGCACCGGTCCGGTGATCGCGGTGGCGATCCCGGCCTGGCCGAGCGCCGCGATCACGCCCAGCGCGACGATGAATGCCCAGGCGATCGTGGCGACCGTCCGGCCGTACGAGGCGCCGGCGAGCGCGTTGCGCACGATGTCGCGGACGCCGTTGGCGATGGCCATCGCGACCACCACAATCGCGACCGCCACGATGCCCCTGGGCAGCCAGGCGACGATGCTGTGGATCATCACGCTGATCGGGTTCGGGCCGAAGACACCGAACGCCAGTTGCAGCACCATCAGCAGGATCGCGTAGTAGACGATCTTGCAGATGATGCCGGTCATGTCGTAGTTCGACCCGCTCAGGTGGCGGGCCATCCCGGCCCGCTCGGCGACCCGCTCCGAGCCGACCTTGCGCAGCACACGGTCCAGGACCTTGGCGATCGCCTTCGCCACGATCCAGCCGATGACCAGGATCGCCAGGAAGGCGATGAACTGCGGGATGAATTTCGCGATCTTGGACCAGGCGTCGGTGAAACCCGATCCGAAGTCCACGGAGAGTGCGAGCTGCTGAGCCACGGAGTCCTCCACTCGGTGACACGGCGCCACGAGCGGCGCGTGCGACCCCCCACCCTTCGTGGATAGCAGCACCCCGCCCGGCCCGCGCGCGCCTGGTCCCCGGGCTGCTCCCCCCGGGTGAAACGGGCCCGTAGACGCCCCGCGTAAAGTGATGTTCAAGGGCACGGGACGGGGGCGGGACGGGACGGGACGGTGCGGGTGTGAGCAGCGACACGGTGGACGGCGGCACGACGACCGGCAGCACGGCCGGGCACCCGGCACTGCGCTGGCGGGTGCGGCCCGAGGCGGCGCGCGCCGCCGTCCTGGTGCTGCACGGCGGCGAGGAGCACAACCTCTCCCGGCCCGGTCCGGTCAACCTGCCGCTGCTGCGGATGCACGGCTTCCTGCGCTCCCTCGCCAAGGACACCGCCGGCGCCGACGTGGCCGTCGGCACCGTCCGCTACCGCCACCGGGGCTGGAACGGGCAGCGCGCCGATGCCGCGCTGGACGCCCTCGCCGCCCTCGACGAGCTGGCCCGGGAGCTGGGCGAGGTGCCGACCGTCCTGATCGGGCACTCGATGGGCGGGCGCGCGGCCCTGCGGGCCGGCGGCCACCCGGCCGTCACCGGCCTGGTCGCCCTCGCCCCCTGGTGCCCGGCCGAGGACCCGTGCGAGCAACTGGCCGGACGGGACGTGCTCCTGCTGCACGGCGACCGCGACAAGGTCACCCCGCCCGCCGAGACCCGGGCCTTCGCCGCCCGCAGCCGGGCCGCCGGCGCCCGCGTCTGCGGCTACACCGTCACCGGCAGCGGCCACGCCATGCTCCAGCGCATCCCCGACTGGCACCGGGCCACCACCCGCCTGGCCACCGCCCTGCTCGGCCTGCGCCCGCTCCCCGCCGAGACCGCCTCCGCCCTCGCCCTCCCGCCCGCCTCCCCCGAGGCCCTCACCCTCGCCCTGCCGCGCCAGCCGCGCGACTGACCCGGCGCGGACCGGCGGGCGCGCAGCGGCGCGGGGTCAGCGGGCCAGGCGGCCGAGGAGCGCGGAGGCCGCGGTGATGCCGAGCACGGTGGCCAGGGTCAGGACGGCGAAGTCGAGCGGGAGGTGGGCGCGGGTGCCGATCAGCAGGCCGCGCAGGGCGTCGACCTGGTAGCTGAGCGGGTTGGCCCGGCTGACCACCTGGAGCCAGCCCGGCATCAGGTCCACCGGGTAGAGGGCGTTGGAGCCGAAGAAGAGCGGCATCGTGATCGCCTGGCCGATGCCCATCAGGCGGTCACGGGTGAGCACGATGCCGGCGATGGTCATCGAGAGGCAGGAGAAGAACGCCGAGCCGAGCAGCACGGCGACCACGACCCCGAGCAGCCGCAGCGGGTTCCAGGTCATCGCGACTCCGAGCAGAGCGGCGATCACCACCACGACGACGGCCTGGATCACCGCCTTCACCCCGGCGGCGAAGGCCTTGCCGGTCACCAGCGCGGCGCGCGGGGTGGGGGTGACCAGCAGTTTGGTGAGCACCCCGGAGTCCCGCTCCCAGATGATCATGATGCCGTAGAAGATCGCGATGAACATGGCGGACTGGGCGATGATCCCGGGGGCCAGGAAGTCCAGGTAGGGGATGCCGCCGGTGGGGATGGCCTTGAGCCGGGTGAAGGTCTCCCCGAAGATCAGCAGCCACAGCGCGGGCTGCACGGCCCGGGTGTAGAGCTCGGTGCGGTCGTGGCGCAGCTTCTGCAGTTCGACGGTGCACATCGCCAGCGTCCGGGCGGGCACCAGCCGCCAGCCGGTGCGGGCGCGCGGGGGGACCAGCAGCAGGCCGAGGTCGGGACGGGCGGCGGTCGCGGCGGCAGCGGCAGCGGCGGGGCCCGGGGGCTCAGCCGACGCGGGAGGCGGTGCGGCGGGTACGGCGGACATCGCTGAACTCTCCTTCCGGAGCCTCGCCGGGGGCCAGCTCGCGGCCCGCGAAGTGGCGGAACACGTCGTCCAGACTGGGGTCGGCGAGCTGCGGATCCTGCGCGCGGACCACGGTCTTCAGTTCCTCGGTGGTGCCGAGCGCACGGATCCGGCCACGGTCCATCAGGGCGATCCGGTCGCAGTAGCGGTCGGCCTCGTCCATGTAGTGGGTGGTGACCAGCACGGTCATCCCGGTGGCCTGCCGGACCGCCTCGACGCACTCCCAGACGCCGGTGCGGGCGATCGGGTCCAGGCCGATGGTGGGCTCGTCCATCACCAGCAGGCGCGGGGCGCTGACCAGGGCCTGGGCGAGCTCCAGCCGGCGGACCATGCCGCCGGAGTAGGTGCCGGCCATCCGGTCGGCCGCCTCGGCGAGGCCGACGGCGGCCAGCGCCTGGGCGACCCGCTCGCGGCGCTCGCCGTGCGACACGTCGAAGACGCGGGCGAACAGCGCGACGTTCTCCCGACCGGTCAGCCCGCCGTCCGCGGAGAGCTGCTGCGGCACGTAGCCGAGCAGCCGGCGGACCTCCATCCGCTGCCGGGCGGGGTCGTGGCCGAAGACCCGCACCATGCCGGCGCGGACCGGCAGCAGGGTGGTGATCGCCCGGATCGTGGTGGTCTTGCCCGCGCCGTTGGGGCCGAGCAGGCCGAACACCTCGCCGGTGCGCACCGTCAGGTCGACACCGTCGACGGCCTTGGTGCCGGCACCCTTCCCGCGCCCGTGGTGGAAGGTGTACTCCAGACCGCGGCAGGCCACCGCCGCGTCACCGCCGTCCTCCGGGAACGTCATCGCTCCTCCTCCCCCGGCTCACCGGGCCGGGTGCGCAGGCCCGTCGCCACCTCGCGCAGCGCGGGCACCGCGGCGGCCAGGGCCGCCCGGGAGTCGGCGGGCAGCCCGGCCACCACCTCCCCCACCAGCGCGGTGCGCCGGGCCCGCCAGACCGCGAGGCGTTCGACGGCCTCGTCGGTGGCGTACAGCAGGGCGGCCCGGCGGTCGGCCGGGTCCACCTCCCGGCGCAGCAGCCGCAGCGCGACCAGCTGGTTGACCAGGGTGGAGACCGAGTTGCCGGCGAGGCACAGCTCCTCGGCCGCGTCGGACACCCGCAGCCCGGGGGTGTCCATCACCAGGCGGAGCAGTTCGATCTGCGCTCCGCGGAGCCTCGGCTCGGTGAGTCCCTGCCGCAGCCGGCGGCGGACCAGGCGCTGGATGCCGACCAGCAGGGCGGAGAGTTCGTCGGCCACGTCGGGATCGGGGGTCGCCAGGAGGTCGGCGGCCGGTGCGGGGGCGAGCGTTTCCGGTGTCGCACTCATACCTCCGATTTTAGCTCTCAGTGAGAGGTATTCGTCCAGAGGGCGGACGAGGTGGACCGGAGGACTGCCGGGCGGGGCGCGGCTGTGCCAGGATCCCGGGTGACCGTGTACGGACACCTACCCGCCCTCACCGCTGGGGACCATCATGAGAAGACTCGCGCGCCGTGTGCTGTCCGCGGCAACGGCGCTGTCCGCGTTGCTCGTTGTGCCGGTGGCCACTGCGGCGCCCGGCACTGCGGCGACCACCCCCGCGAGGGCCGCCGCCCCGGTGCCGCTCAGCGGCGCGCAGTTGGCGGCCTCCTGGGCGGGGCCGCTCAGCACCCGGGGGCGGTACGTCGTCGACGCGTCGGGCGACCGGTTCAAGCTGAAGTCCGGCAACTGGTCCGGCGCGCAGGGCACGTGGCAGGGCAGCGGCTCGACCACCGATCCGGCGAACAACCAGGCCGGCCAGGTCTCGTACAACCTGCCGCTCGGCCTCGACCGGGCGCCGCTGTCCGAGATCATGGCGGGCTTCCACAGCCTCGGGCTGAACAGCGTCCGACTGCCGTTCGCGGACGCGATGATCCGGGACACCGCCGCCGTCCCGGACGCCGCCGTCGCCGCCAACCCCGGGCTGCGCGGCAGCACCCCGCTCCAGGTGTACGACGCGGTGGTGGCGGCGCTCACCGCCGACGGGTTCGCGGTGATCCTCAACAACCACACCACCGGGTACCGGTTCTGCTGCGGCCTGGACGGCAACGAGCGGTGGAACAGCGGCCAGTCCACCGAGACCTGGGAGCAGGACTGGCTGTTCATGGTGAACCGGTACCGGGCCAACAAGCGCGTGGTCGGCGCCGACCTGCGCAACGAGGTCCGCCGCGACACCTGGGACGACCCCAACTGGGGCCTGGGCGACGGCCACGACGCGTACGCCGCCTTCGAGGAGGCGGGCAACCGGATCCTCCGGGCCGCCCCCGACCTGCTGATCATCATGGAGGGCATCAACTGGCAGGGCGTCCCGCTGGCGGGCCTGCCGCACGGCCGTCCGATGCTCAAGCCGGTGGCCACGCTCTCCCACACCCTGATCGACTCGGGCAAGCTGGTCTACTCGGCGCACTTCTACGGGTACACCGGCTCGGCCAACACCGGCGCGGGCAGCGGGCCGGGCGCCACCGGCGATCCGCGCTACCAGGACCTGACGCCCGGTCAACTCGCTGCGGTGGTAGACGAGGAGGCGCTCTTCGTCACCCGCGCCGGGCAGCACTTCACCGCCCCGGTCTGGATCAGCGAGTTCGGTGCGGGCGGGCGGGGCTCGACCGACGCCAAGGAGCAGGCCTGGTTCGACCGCTTCACTGCGATCCTGGCCGAGCACGACACCGACTTCGCCGTCTGGCCGCTGGTCGGGTGGCACAACGGCGGTGTACCACAGGACAGCTGGGCACTGCTCCACTACGACCGGGCGGGCCGGCGGCTGAGCGTCGAGGACCCGGGCGACTGGCGCACCGCGTACTGGAACCGACTGGTCGCCGCCCCCGGGTACACCGGCCCGGTCCCGGTCCCCGCCCGCTGGAACCTGCTCGACCTCGACCACGCCGACCAGAACGCCTCCCGGCGGATGCTGGCCCTGCCCGACTGGAGCAGCGGCAACCGCAAGGGGAACTGCCCGGACGGCCAGCGCCTGATCGGCCTCGGCCGCGGTGACGGCCGCGGCCTGTGCACCGACGCCGGGCAGTCCGCCACCGGGCCCGACGCCTGGACGACCGTCACGGACGAGCGCTACGTCACCGGCGGCGACTGGGCGCCCGGCTACGACAAACTCCAGTGCCCGGACGGCCGGTTCGCGGTCGGCTACAGCGTCCGCGCCGATGCGATGGCCGCCCTGCTCTGCGCCCCGGCCGCGGCCGCGCCGCCCGCCGCGACCGACCGGGTGCTCTGGTTCGACCACGGCGACAACCGGCCCCCGGTCACCACCGGCGCCGACTCGGCGGCCAGCGACTGGGCGCCCGGGGCCTACAAGGGGCAGTGCGCCTCGAACGAGTACGTCGCGGGAGTCGCCTTCACCTGGCGCTGGCTGCACGCCGGCGTCCCGGACGCGCTGCTCTGCCGTCCGCTGGCCTGACACCGCCGCTGCCGGGGCCCGGCCGGCGGGCCGGGCCCCGGCGGGAACGGTTCAGCTCAGCGCGGCCTGGGACTCCACGACCACGCCGTACAGGTCGCCGATGGTCGCCAGGGCGCTGCGGTGCAGCTGGGCGGCGGTCACCCGGGTACCCGCCGAGGCGAGCGGGCGGGTCGCGCAGGCGTCGGCGACGACGGTCGGCCGGTTGCCGCGCAGGAAGGCGCCCGCGGTGGTGAAGGCCACGCACATGTGGGTCATGAAGCCGGCGACCACCACGTCCTGGTGGCCGGCCTCGTCGAGCAGGGCGCCCAGGCCGGTGCCGACGAAGGCGTCCGGGGCCTGCTTGACGACCACGGCCTCGCCCTCGGCCGGCGCCACGGCGGGGTGGATCTGCCCGATCTCGGCACGGACGTCGTACGGGGTGCCCGCGCCGCCGTCGTTGATCACGTGGATGACCGTGGCGCCCGCCGCGCGCGCCCGGGCGAGCAGGGCCGCGGCCGCGTCGAGCGCCTCCCGCCAGCCCTCCAGCTCCATCACGCCGCGCACGTAGGTGTTCTGGTAGTCGATCAGGATCAGCGTGGACGCGGCGAGCGTGGCGGGCGTCTCGTCGAGGCCGTTCAGGGCGCGCAGGGTCGTCGTGGGCATGGGGGGACCACCTTCGGTTCGGTACACGGGCAAGGGCGGGCGGCGGCTGCGACGGCCGCGGCGGCCCGCCTCCGGAACGCTACGACCGGCCACCGGATGTCGGCAATGCCGTCTAACCTGCAGATTCCGACATCGAGAGAGCATCGAGAGAGCAAGGTGGGGGCCGTGGGCGCCGTACAACGACTGATCGTCATCGTCCTGTTCGAGGGCGTCGACCTGCTCGACGTCACCGGACCGCCCGAGGTGTTCTCCCTCGTCCGGCGGGAGACCGGCGACGCGACCGGCTACCGCGTCGTCCTCGCCGCCGCGACCACGGACCCGGTCACCACCGCCGCCGGCGTGCGGATCCTGCCCGACCTCACCTTCGACGAGGCCGCCGCGAGCGCCATCGACACCCTGCTGGTGCCCGGCGCCGTCGAGGTGGACGGCCCGCGCCGGGTCCGCCCGCGCACCGACCCGGCCGTGGTCGACTGGGTGCGCACCCTCGCCGGGCGCTCACGCCGCATCGCCTCGGTCTGCGTCGGCGCGCACCTGCTCGCCGCCGCCGGGCTCCTCGACGGCAAACGCGCCACCACCCACTGGTCGACCGCCGCGCAACTGGCCGCCGAGTACCCGGAGATCGAGGTGGACGCCGACCCGATCTTCATCCGCGCGGGCGACGTCTGGACCGGCGCGGGCATCAGCGCCTGCCTCGACCTCTCCCTCGCCCTGGTCGCCGAGGACTTCGGCGAGGAGCTCGCGCTGAGGGTCGCCCGCCAGCTCGTGATGTACCTCAAACGCCCCGGCGGCCAGAGCCAGTTCAGTGTCCCGCTGGAACCCGTCTCCACCACCCGGCGGGTCGAGGAGCTGCGCCACCACGTCCTGCGCAACCTCACCGGCCGACTCACCGTCCCCGATCTCGCCGCCCACGCCCACGTCAGCGAAAGGCAGTTGACCCGGATCTTCAAGACCGAACTGGGCACCACGCCCAGCGCCTACATCGAGTCGGCCCGGGTCGAACTCGCCCGCCACCAGCTCGAATCCACCGATGCCACGCTCGACCGCGTCGCCGCCGACTGCGGGTTCGGCACCACCGACACCCTGGTCCGGGCCTTCCGCCGCCGGCTCGACACCACCCCGACCGAGTACCGCCACCGCTTCCGCACCACCACGCCCACGCCCTGGGGTCCGCCTCCGGTCAGGGCGGCAGCCGGACCGTGAACACGGTGCGCCCCGGCCGGCTCGCCGCGTCCACCGTGCCGCCGTGCGCCCGGACCACCGCCCGCACGATCGACAGGCCGAGCCCCGTCGACCCGGTCGAGCGCGAGCGGGCGCGGTCCCCCCGGACGAACCGCTCGAACATCCGGCCCGCCAGCTCCGGCGCGATCCCCGGGCCGTCGTCGGCGACGGCCAGCCGCACCCCCGCCCCGGCCGGCTCCAGGCTCAGCTCGACCTCGGTGCCGGGCGGGGTGTGGGTCCGGGCGTTCGCCAGCAGGTTGACCACCACCTGGCTGAGCCGGTCCGCGTCCCCGCGCACCAGCACCGGTTCCTCGGGCAGCGCCAGGCGCCAGCGGTGCCCGGGCCCGGCCGCCCGGGCGTCGGCCACCGCGTTCAGCGCGATCCGGGTCAGGTCGACCTCGGCGTCGGCCAGCGGCCGGCCGGCGTCCAGCCGGGCGAGCAGCAGCAGGTCCTCGACGATCGCGCCCATCCGCACCGCTTCGGCGTCGATCCGCTCCAGCGAGTGCCGGACCGGCCCGGGCACCGCGCCCGGGTGGCGCAGCGCGAGTTCGGCGTGGCCGCGAACCGCCGCCACGGGGGTGCGCAGCTCGTGGCTGGCGTCGGCCGCGAACGCCCGCAGCCGCTCCTCCACCGCGTGCCGGCGGGCCAGCGCGTCGCCCACGTGCCCGAGCATCCGGTTGAGCGCCGCGCCGACCCGGCCGACCTCCGTCCGCGGATCGTCGTCCGGGACGCGTTCGGCCAGCGTGACGGCGCCGCTGGCGAGCGGCAGCGCGGCGACCCGCTCGGCCGTGCCCACCACCCGCCGCAGCGGACGCAGCGACCAGCCGACCCAGACCGCCCCGGCCGCGCCCGCCCCGGCGACGGCGATCGCGAAGACGGTCAGCTCCAGGGTCGCCAGCCGGTCCACGGTGTCCTCGGCCGGGCGCAGCGGCAGTCCACTGACCAGCACGTCGCCGTCCCGGCCGGCCACCGCGCGCACCCGGTAGTGGCCCTGCGCGCGGCCCAGGTCGACGGTGCGGGCCGGCCCGCCGACCGGCAGGGCGGCCAGGGCCCGCTGCTCGGCCGGCGAGAACACCAGCCGGTCGTCGGCGCTGGGGCCGTTGGCGTCGTCGGCGTCCCCGTCGACCACGCCCGCCGCGGTGACCCGGCCGTCCAGCAGCCGGGCGCCCAGGGTGCCGGGGGTCTGCGCCCGGGTGTCGGTGCCGCCGCCCTGGCCGGCGTGCTCCAGGCTGGCGGCGTAGCGCCCGCCGGCGTCGGCGAGCTGCTGGTCCAGGCGGTCCACCAGGAAGTGGCGCAGCGCCGCCGTGGTGGCGAGGCCGACCGCGGCGCAGGTCACCACCAGCAGCACCAGCAGGCCGGCGATCAGCCGGGCCCGCAGCGTCCGCGGCACCAGCCGGGCGGCCCGGCGGCGTGCCCTGGCGGCGCCCGTCACGGGGCCGCCGGTCACGGGGCCGCCCGTCGTGGGCCGGCCGGTCACGGGGCCGCCTTGATCAGGTAGCCGGCGCCGCGCACCGTGTGGATCATCGGCGTCCGGCCCGCGTCCAGCTTCTTGCGCAGATAGCTGATGTACAGCTCGACGACGTGCGCCTGCCCGCCGAAGTCGTACGACCAGACGGCGTCCAGGATCTGCGCCTTGCTGAGCACCTGCCGCGGGTGGTGCATCAGGTGGGCGAGCAGCGCGTACTCGGTCGGGCTGAGGTCGACCACCTCACCGGCGCGGGTGACCTCGCGGGCCCGCTCGTCGAGGACGAGGTCGCCGAGCACCAGGGCGTGCGCGGGCGGTTGCCCCGCGGCCCCCGGCGGGGTGGCGCGGCGCAGCAGCCCACGCAGCCGGACCACCACCTCGGCCAGGCTGAACGGCTTGGTCACGTAGTCGTCGCCACCCGCCGCGATGCCCGCGATCCGGTCCTCGACGGCGTCCCGGGCGGTGAGGAAGAGCACCCGCACCTCGGGCCGCTCGGCGTGGATGCGGCGCAGCACCTCCATGCCGTCGAGGTCGGGGAGCATCATGTCGAGCACCACGGCGTCCGGGCGCCAGTGCGCCGCCGCCCGGACGGCGGCCAGACCGGTGGTCTCGCCCCGTGCCTGCCAGCCCTCGTAGCGGACCGCGCCGCAGACCACCTCCACCAGGTCCGGTTCGTCGTCGACGACGAGGACCCGCCAGTCCTGCCGGTCGGCGCCCCGCTCGGCGGTGTCGTCCATGGTGCTCCCTGGGTGCAGGCGGTCGGCCGCCTCCATCCTGGCCCACCGCGATGAGAAAGCCGTGAGACCGGCAGTCGCCCGGGAAACCCGATCCACCCACCCTGACCTGCGGCGACATCGCCGGAGGCGACGGGGGCGACGGCCCCGGTTCAGAGCCGGCTCAGAGGTTGCGGTGCGATCGTGGTGCGCCCCGGCGGTGCTCGCCCGCCGGGCCCGAAGGAGGATCCCCGATGGCCACCGCCGCCCCGCCGAGACCCGCCGCCCGCACCCGCCGGGCGGCCCCGCGCCGCCCGGCCGCCGCCCGGCCGGACGCGGTGCTGGGCCTGATCGCCGCCGGGGCGCTCGGCGTCCTCGCGCTGTGGTGGTCCGACACCCCGGCGGTCGCCGGCGCGGCCGGCTGGCTGACCGGGGCGGGCCGGATCACCGGCCTGCTCGCCGGGTACGCGGCGCCGGTGCTGCTCCTGCTGATGGCCCGGCTGCCGCCGGTGGAGCGCGGGGTCGGCGCCGACCGGCTGGCCCGCTGGCACGCGTTCGGCGGGCGCTGGCTGGTCGCCGTGGTGACGGTGCACGTGCTGTCGGTCGTCTGGGGGTACGCGCTGACGGACGGGCGCGGCCCGTTCGGCGAGGGTGTGGAGATCGTCCTCCACTACTCCGAGATGCTCAAGGCCGCGCTGGGCACCCTGCTGATGCTGGGCACCGGCGCCGTCTCCGCCCGGGCCGCCCGGCGCCGCCTCCCGTACGAGGCCTGGTACTACCTGCACCTGGCCACCTACCTCGCGGTGGCGCTCGCCTTCGGCCACCAGCTGGCCACCGGCGCCGACCTCGGCGACGGCCCGGCCCGCGCCGCCTGGTACGCGCTCTACCTCGGCACCGCCGCCCTGCTGGGCTGGTACCGGCTGGCCCGGCCCTGGCTGCTCGACCGCCGGCACCGGCTGCGGGTGGCGGAGGTCCGCCGGGAGGGGCCGGGCGTGGTGTCGCTGTTCCTGACCGGTCGGCGGCTGGACGAACTCCGGGCCGAGCCGGGCCAGTTCTTCCGCCTCCAGTTTCAGACGCCCGGCCTGCGGTGGGCCGCCAACCCGTACTCGCTGTCCGCGCCGCCGCGCCCGGACTTCCTGCGCTTCACCGTCAAGGACCTCGGCGGGCACAGCGCCGCGGTGGCCGCGCTGCGCCCGGGCACCCCGGTGCGCGCCGAGGGCCCGTACGGGGCGTTCACGGGGCGGCTGCAACGGCGGCGCCGGGTGCTGCTGCTCGGGGCTGGGGTGGGGATCACCCCGCTGCGGGCGCTGTTCGAGACGCTGCCGGGCGAACTGACCCTGGTCCAGCGGGCCGGACGCCCGGAGGACGTGCTGTTCCGGGCGGAGCTGGCGGAGGTGGCCCGGCGGCGGGGCGCCGCGGTGCACGAACTGGTCGGCCCGCGGGCGCGGATCGGCGACCTCGGCCGCGCGCTCGCCCGGCTCGTCCCCGACCTCGCCGAGCACGAGGTCTACCTGTGCGGGCCGGACGCGCTGGCCGAGGAGGCCGTCCGTTCGCTGCGGGCCGCCGGGGTGCGGGCGGGGCGCATCCACCGGGAGTCCTTCGACTTCTGAGCCCGATCGCCGAGCCCGCCGGACCTGCCGAGCCCGTCTCACCACGCCACCTCCGCCACACCCCGAGGAGCCCCGCCCATGCGCCGAGCCGTCGTCACCAGTGCCGCCACCGCGGCCGGAGTCGTCCTGCTGCTCTCCCTCAAACCGCACGGGGCCACCGGGCCCGCGCCGGTGATCAGCTCCGGCGGCACGGGCTCGTCCGGTGCCGCGGGCTCGTCCGGCACCGGTTCGTCCGGTACCGCCGCCGGGGCCTCCGACGCCACCGCCGGGCCGTCGGGCTCCCCCACCGCGCCGGCCGCCGGTGGCACTGGCGGCACCGGTGGCACTGGCGGCACCGGCGGCACCCGGAAGGTCGCCGGCGACGCCGTGAACACCCGCTACGGCCCCGTCCAGGTCGAGGTCACCCTCGCCGGCAGCCGGATCACCGCCGTCGACGTCGTCAAGTACCCCACCGAGGACCGCCGGGACCGCGAGATCAACAGTTCCGCGCTGCCCCTGCTCAACCAGGAGGCGATCGCCGCGCAGAGCGCCGGGATCGACGTGGTCAGCGGCGCGACCTTCACCAGCGACGGCTACGTCCGCTCCCTGCAGAGCGCGCTCGACCGCGCCGGGCGATGAGGCACGGTGCTCCGCCACGCCGAACCCGTCATGGGCACCGTCTTCTCGATCGCCGTCCGCGATCCCGGCCCGGCCACGCCCTCCGCGCTCCGCCGGATCGCCGACCGGCTGCACCGGATCGACGCGGTGTTCTCGCCCTACCGGCCGGACAGCGACATCAGCCGCCTCGACCGGGGCGAACTCGCCCTCGCCGACTGCGATCCGCAGGTCCGCGCCGTCCTGGCCACCTGCCGCGAGGTCGCCGCGCAGACCGACGGCTTCTTCACCGAGCGGCCCGGCGGCCGGCTCGACCCGAGCGGCTGGGTCAAGGGGTGGGCGGTCGAGGAGGCGGCCGGGCTGCTGCGCGCCGCCGGGGCCCGGCAGTACTGCGTCAGCGGCGGCGGGGACGTGCAGACCGCCGGCGGGCCGTGGCGGATCGGGGTCGCCCACCCGCTGAGGCCGGGCGCGCTGGCCGCCGTCCTGGGCGGCGACGGCCTCGCGGTGGCCACCTCCGGCACCGCCGAGCGCGGCGCGCACATCCTCGATCCGCACACCGGCCGGCCGGCGCTCGGCCTGGCCTCGCTGACCCTGGTCGGCGCCCCCGGCACCGGGATCGCCCGCACCGACGCCTGGGCCACCGCCGCCTTCGCGATGGGCCCCGACCGCGCGCTCGTCTGGGCCGCCCGGCAGCCCGGCGTCGAGGCCCTCGCCGTCCTGCCCGACGGGACCAAGCGCTGGACGCCCGGCCTGCCCCGGCACCTCCCGCCCACCGGCCCCGCCGACTGGCGGCCGGCCGCCCCGGCGGCCCCAGCAGGGCCGTTTGCGCGCCAACTGGCTTTCGAACGCTGATAGTTCACTCCATCAGGTGAAGAACTCGATCATGACTCATCCGCCCCGACCCGGGTGGCCGATAGTGGGGAGACCGATCGGACGCACACCATCCGGTCCCACCGGAACGCGTGGACCCGCGGACACGCGTGAACCCACGGAAAGAGGTAGCGACACATGCCCACCGAGGCCACCCGGCGGATCGACCTCGTCTTCTCCCTGTTCGACGCCAACCGCAACGGCGTCGTCGAGGTCGACGACTTCAACCTGATGACGGCCCGCGTGGTCGCGGCCGCCGCCGATTCGGACGAGGCCGCGAAGGCCGCGATCCGCGCCGCCTTCCGGCGCTACTGGACCACCCTGGTCAGCGAGTTGGACACCAACGGCGACGGCGTGATCAGCCGCGAGGAGTTCGGCGGCTTCGTCCTCTCGCCCGAGCGCTTCGGCCCCGCCGCCGGCGAGTTCGCCGACGCCCTGGCCGCGCTCGGCGACCCGGACGGCGACGGCCTGATCGAGCGCCCGCTGTTCGTGGCGCTGATGACCGCGATCGGCTTCGAGCACGCCAACATCCACGCCCTCTTCGACGCCTTCGGCCCCACCCCCGAGGACCGCATCACGGTGGCCGTCTGGGCCGCCGGGATCCGCGACTACTACGCCCCGGACAAGGCCGGCATCCCCGGCGACCTGCTGGTGGGCCAACCGGCCGCCTGATCTCCCCGGGGCGCGCCCGCCCCGGATCGGCTGAGCGACGGCGCCGCCGCCCCGCACCTGCCCGGCGGCGCCGTCCCGCGCTTCGCGCACCGGGCCCACGGCCGCCCGCGCCACCACCCACGACCGGTCCGCCGGCCAGGTCCTGTCCGGCCGATCCTGCCGGACAGGACCTGACCGCGGCTTCCCGAAGTCCGAACACCAGGAGGGATCATGGCCACCGCCGCCCGCCCCCGTGCCGGCGTCGACGAGGGCGTCGGACCGACCGCCCTGATGGTCGCCGCCGCCCGCGCGATCGAGACCCACCGCCCCGACGCCCTCGCCCGGGACGCCCACGCCGAGCACTTCGTGCGCGCCGCCCGGTCTTCCGCGCACTGGCCGGTGCACCCCCGGGACGTCCCGGACGGCGAGGCCGATCCGCTCTGGGGGCGGCTCGGCCGCTACCTCGCCCTGCGGACGAGGGCGTTGGACGACCAGCTGCTGTGGTCCGCCCACCTGGGCGTCCGCCAGGTGGTCCTGCTCGGCGCCGGCCTGGACACCCGGGCCTTCCGGCTCGACTGGCCCGCCGACCTCGCCGTCTTCGAGGTCGACCGGCCCGGGGTCCTCGCGTTCAAGCAGCGCGTCCTCGACCGGGTCGACGCCCGGCCGGCGGCGCGCCGCGTACCGGTGGCCGCCGACCTGCGCGGCGACTGGGCCGACGCCCTCACCGCGGCCGGCTTCCAGCCCGCCGAGCCGACCGCCTGGCTCGCCGAGGGCCTGCTGCCCTACCTGCCCGCCGCCGCCGAACAGCGGCTCGCGGCTGCCGTCGACCGACTCGGCGCCGCAGGAAGCACCTTGGCGTACGAGGCCAAGCTCGGACCGGAGTCCGCGGCGGTCCGAGAGAACCCCGTCTACACGACCGCTCGCGAGCGACTCGGCGTCGACCTGCTCGCCCTGTTCGACGCCGGGCCCCGCCCCGACACCACCGCCGATCTCACCGAGCGCGGCTGGTCCACCACCGTCCACAGCCCGTTCGACTTCACCCGCCACTACGGCCGCGGCCCCCGGCCCGAACCCCACGACGCCTTCGCCGCCAACCGCTGGGTCTTCGCCACCCGGTGACGCCCCCGCTCCGGGCTGCCCCGGCCGGCTCCGGCCCGCCCGGTGTTCGGTTCTGCGCACAGGCCGCCGCCGTACGGGCCCGGCGTGATCCAACGGACACGCCCTAGACTTCGGCCATGCTCAAAGCCGACCGTACCGCCCGGATCCTCACCCACATCACCGAGGCGGGCAGCGCCGATGTGCACGAGCTGGCCGGCCTCCTCCAGGTGTCACCGGCCACCGTCCGCCGGGACCTCCAGGAACTGCACGACCAGGGCCTGCTGCACCGCACCCGTGGCGGGGCGGTCACCGGTGCCGTCAACCTCGAACTGCCGCTGCGCCACAAGCACGGGACGCGGCAGGCGGAGAAGCGGCGGATCGCGCTGGCGGCCGACCGGCTGGTGCCGGACGGCGCCGTGGTGGGCCTGACGGGCGGCACGACGACGAGCGAGCTGGCCCGGGTGCTGGCCGAGCGCGGCGGGATCACCATCGTGACCAACGCGGTCAACATCGCGGCGGACCTCATCGTCCGGCCGGAGGTCCGCCTGGTGGTGGTCGGCGGCCTGGCCCGGACCACGAGTTACGAGCTGGTGGGGCCGGCCGCCGACCGGATGCTCGCCCAGTACCACCTGGACCTCGCGTTCATCGGGGTGGACGGCCTGACCGCGCAGGACGGCTGCACGACGCACGACGAGATGGAGGCCCAGACCGACCGCGCGTTCCTGCACGCCAGCGCGCGGTCGGTGGTTTTGGCGGACAGCACCAAGATCGGCCGGGTGACCTTCGCCAAGATCTGCCCGCTCGCCGAGGTGCACGACCTCGTCACCGACGACGAGGCCACCGCGGCGCAGGAGAAGGCGATCGCCGCCTGCGGGGTGCGGGTCGCGCGCGTCTGACCTGTTCACGCGGGGTGCCCGGCCGGGGAGAACCGGCCGGGCTCTCTGTCGCACCGCCAGTTGTCATGCAACGGTCCGATAACGACATCCGGGCGACACCTCGACCCCGCCGGTCCGCCTCGTGAATACTGCCCGACGCCACGCTCTTTCGAATCTGCTCAGAACCAGCGCTCTTCAAGCAACTAGGATCAAGCGGCGTACGAAGGCGGTAACTGCGGTGAACACACGTGTACGTACCCTCTGGGCGGTCTGTGCCGTCGGCGCGCTCGCCCTCACGGCGTGCGGCGGCAGCAGTGGCGGCGGGTCCTCCCCGAACGGCGCCGTGACGCTCAAACTCGTCGCCGCCGACTACGGCGAGAAGGAGTCCAACAGCTCCAAGGCCTACTGGAACGGCGTCGCCACCGCGTTCACCGCGGCCAACCCCGGCATCAAGGTCGACGTCCAGGTGATGAACTGGAACGACATCGACAAGCAGGTCAAGACGATGATCCAGAGCGGCAACGTCCCCGACGTCCTGCAGACCGGGGGCTACGCCGACAAGGTCGCCGACGACCTCCTCTACAAGGCCGAGGACGTCCTGTCCGCCGACACCCGGGCCGACCTGATCCCGAGCTTCGCCGAGGCCGGCCGGGTCGACGGCGTGCAGTACGGCATCCCGTTCGTCTCCTCCGCCCGCGCCCTCTTCTACAACAAGGCCGTCTTCCAGCAGGCCGGCATCACCCAGCCGCCCGCCACCTGGGACGAAGTGCGCAAGGACGCCGAACTGATCAAGGCCAAGGCGCCCGGGGTCACCCCGTACGCGCTGCCGCTCGGCCCGGAGGAGGCCCAGGGCGAGAGCATGATCTGGGAGCTCGGCAACGGCGGCGGCCCCACCGCCAAGGACGGCACGTACGCCATCGACAGCCAGGCCGACGTCGACACCTTCCGCTGGCTCAAGGCCAACCTCGTCGACCCCGGCCTGACCTACGCCAACCCGGCCACCACCGACCGCAAGACCGCCTTCGCCGACTTCGCCGCGGGCAAGGCCGCCATGGCCAACGGCCACCCCTCGCTGATCCAGATGGCCAAGGACGGCAAGGTCGACTACGGCGTCGCGCCCATCCCCGGCAGGACCGGCCCGCTCGCCTCCACCCTCGGCGTCGCGGACTGGACGATGGCCTTCAAGAAGAACGGCCACCGCGACCAGATCAGGAAGTTCCTCGACTTCGCGTACTCCAAGGACAACACGCTCGCCTTCGACGAGACCTACAACCTGATGCCGGTCACCCAGAGCACCCTGCGCGAGATGACCGCCAGCGGCAAGCACAAGGACCTCGAACCGTTCTTCGCCCTCCTGCCGAACGCCGTCTTCTACCCGCTCGGCAACACCACCTGGGACGCGGTCTCGGCCGAGCTCAAGAAGAGCATCGGCACCGCCGTCGCCGGGGACCCGGCCAAGGTGCTCGGCGACCTGCAGAAGAAGGCCCGGGACGCCGTCGCTAACAAGTAGGACACGCCCGCCCCGGCCCGCGCCCCGTCCGAAAGGCACCGCCGTGTCCCTCGACTCCCCCACCCCCCGAGCCCCCGGGCCCGGCCGGCCCGCCCGGACGGGCTCCGGCCCCGGTCGGCTCGGACCGCTGCCGTGGATCGCCCCGGCCGTCCTGCTGATCCTGGCCGTCGTCCTGTGGCCCGTCTACGAGATGGTCCGCACCTCGTTCCTGCGCATCAGCACCAGCGGGTTCGTCCGCGGCTCCGCCGGGCTGGACAAGTACCGCAAGCTCTTCGGCGAGGCCGACCTCGGCCGGGTGCTGCTCTCGACGGTGGTCTGGACGGTGGCCGTCGTCGGCCTGACGATGGCGCTCTCGCTCGGCCTGGCCCAGCTGTTCAACCAGCGCTTCCCCGGGCGCCGGTTCGCCCGCTGGGCCCTGATCGCCCCCTGGGCGGCGTCCGTCCTGATGACCGCCATCGGCTTCCGGTGGATGCTCGACCGGACGGCCGGCGTGCTCAACACCGCGCTGACCGACCTCGGCCTGGTCGACGGCCCCCGGGACTGGCTCGGCGACCCGTCGACCGCCTGGCCCTGGATGGTCCTCGTCGCCGTCTTCGTCTCGCTGCCGTTCACCACCTACACCCTGCTCGCCGGCCTGCAGACCGTCCCCGGCGAGCTGTACGAGGCGGCCCGGGTGGACGGCGCCTCCCCCTGGCAGGCCTACCGGAGGATCACCCTGCCGCTGCTGCGCCCGGCCTTCCTGGTCGGCCTCGTGATCAACCTGATCAACGTCTTCAACTCCTTCCCCGTCATCTGGGGCATGACCCAGGGCGGCCCGGGCAGCGCCACGGCCACCAGCACGGTGTTCATGTACCAGCTGAAGAACACCGACATCGGCGAGTCCGCGGCCATGTCGGTGGTCAACTTCGCCCTGGTGGTGCTGATGGTGCTGGTCTTCCTCAAGGTCGGCCGCTGGAACGGGGAGGAGCGTTGACGGCCCGCCCGCCCGCGCACCGGATCCGCCCGCGCGCCCTGGTCATGGCGGCGGCGGCCTGGCTGCTGGCGGCGGTCTTCCTGCTCCCGTACCTGGAGATGGCCGTCACCGCGCTGCGCCCCGCCGACGAACTGCGCGACGCGGGCTACCTGCCGCGCCACCCCGCCTGGTCCAACTTCGTCGACGTCTGGCGCGAGTCGACGCTCGGCGCCAATCTCAAGGTCACCCTGCTGGTCGCCGGGGGCTCCACCGTGCTCGCGCTGCTGGTCGCGCTGCCCGCCGCGTACTGCACCGCGCGGTTCAGGTACCGGGGCCGCAAGCTCTTCCTGCTGCTCGTCCTGGTCACCCAGATGTTCCAGCCGACCTCGCTGCTGGTGGGCCTCTACCGCGAGTTCTACCAGCTGGACATGCTCAACTCGGTCTGGACGCTGATCCTCTGCAACGCCGCCTTCAACCTGGCCTTCGCCGTCTGGATCCTCACCGCCTACATCGGCTCGATCCCGGTCGAGTTGGAGGAGGCCGCGCTGCTCGACGGCCTCGGCCGGCTCGGGGCGCTGCGCCGGGTGGTGCTGCCGCTGGCCATGCCCGGCGTGGTCACCGCGGTGATCTTCACCTTCATCTCCGCCTGGAACGAGTTCGTGATGGGCCTGACCCTGTCGACGGCCCCGGAGAGCCAGCCGCTGACCGTCGGCATCAACGGGTTCATCGGCAACTACACCGTGGAGTGGAACTACCTGTTCGCCGGATCGGTGGTCGCGATCGTGCCGGTCGTGGTGCTGTTCGCCGTCATCGAGCGCCACGTGGTCTCCGGGCTGACCGCCGGATCGGTCAAGTAGCCCCGGCCGTCCGGGGTGTCGGGAACGGTGACCCCGCCATTGACATGGACCGGCCACAACTGTGAATGTTGCTTGTATTCCCCCATGTTCAAGCAGCTTCGCGCAGTAAGTGAACATCTCTTGCTCATCCGACGGGAGAACACACCGTGCGCTTGGTACGACCTCGCCTCCGCCGGGCCGCCCTCACCGTGGCCCTCACCAGCATCGCCGCCGTGGCCGGGCCCGCCCTGCCGGCCCGCGCCGCCACCCCCGGCTCCGCCGTCCTCGACGGCGGCCACCAGAGCACCACCTGGCAGAGCCCCACGTACGCCAAGGGCACCCTCGGCGGCGCCGCCTCCTGCCCGTCCGCCGCCCAGGACCCGGACGGCACGGTCTGCGGCCGCTTCGACCTGACCGTCGACGCGCCCGCCGGCTACTGGGACGACAACCCCGAGGGCGGCGTCCCGCTCTCGATCCAGTGGCAGAACCCCACCGACGACTTCGACCTCTACGTCTACGACGCCAACGGCAAGGAGGTCGCCGAGAGCGCGGGCACCGCCAACCCCGAGGCGACCGTCATCCCGAAGGCCTCGGGCACGTACCACGTCCTGGTCGTCCCCTACGACGTGCACGGCGGCTCCTTCACCGGCCGCGCCTACCTGCCGCAGACCGCCGACGCGGGAGACCTCACCTCCTTCTCCGGCGGCCAGGGCAGCTACGACATCGCCGCCGGCACCCTCAAGGCCAAGGTCGACTTCCTCGCCGACGACCAGTTGCGGCTGCGCGCCGCCCCGGACGGCGTGCTCACCGACCCGGCCGGCAGCACGATCATCCGCAAGCAGCCCGAACTCCAGCGCGGCACCTCGTCGTTCGACGCCGGCGACTACTACGGCATCCGCTCCAAGGACCAGGTGCTGCGGGTCTACAAGCACCCCCTGAGGTTCGGCCTGTACAAGGCCGACAACCGCACCGCCGTCTGGCAGGAGGACGCCCCGCTGCGCTGGTCCACCAGCGGGCTGCGGCAGAGCCTGGTCCGCGGCGCCGACGAGCAGTTCTTCGGCGGCGGCGAGCAGAACGGCTCCTTCTCCCACCGGGACAAGACCGTCCACGTCGCCAACAGCACCAACTGGAACGAGGGCGGCTACAACAACTCGCAGCCGTTCTACATCTCCACCGCCGGCTACGGCGTCTTCCGCAACACCTTCGCCCCGGGCAGCTACGACTTCGGCTCGCCCGTGCGCACCGGACAGCAGGAACGGCGCCTGGACGCCTACTACTTCACCGGTGACGTCAAGTCGGTGATCGGCAAGTACACCACCCTGGTCGGCAAGCCCTTCATGCCGCCCGTCTACGGCCTGGAGCCCGGCGACTCCGACTGCTACCTGCACAACGCCAACCGCGGCGAACGCCACACCACCGACGCGCTCAAGGTCGCCGACGGCTACGTGCGGAACCAGATGCCGCTCGGCTGGATGCTCGTCAACGACGGCTACGGCTGCGGCTACGAGAACCTCGCCCAGACCGGCGAGGGCCTGCGCAAGGACCACGCCCAGCTCGGACTCTGGACCCAGAACGGCCTGCCCGACCAGGCCGCCGAGGTCAAGGCCGGCGCCCTGGTGCGCAAGCTCGACGTCGCCTGGGTCGGCAACGGCTACGACTTCGCGCTGAACGCCTGCGACCAGGCCAAGGCCGGCATCGAGGACGGCAGCGACGCCCGCGGCTTCGTCTGGCTGCCCGTCTCCTGGGCCGGCGCCCAGCGCTGCGGCGTCCTGTGGAGCGGCGACCAGAGCCTGTCCTGGGACTACATCCGCTGGCAGATCCCCACCTACGCCGGCGCCACCATGTCCGGCATCGCCTACAACACCGGCGACGTCGGCTCCATCTACCGCCGCGACCCGAAGATGTACACCCGCGACCTCCAGTGGAAGTCCTTCCTCCCGGCCATCATGACCATGGACGGCTGGGCCAGGGACATGGCCGGCAAGGAGCAGCGCGACCAGCAGCCCTGGCTGGACGGCGAGCCCTACACCTCGATCAACCGCAAGTACCTCCAGCTGAAGGAGCGGCTGCTGCCGTACATGTACACGCTGTCGGCGGAGGCCACCAGGACGGGCGTCGGCGCGGTGCGTCCGCTCGCCCTGGAGTACCCGGACGACCCGGCGACCCTCGGCCCGAACGCCAGGTACGAGTTCCTGGCCGGGCCGGACTTCCTCGTCGCACCGGTCTACTCGGACACCTCGGTGCGCGACGGCATCTACCTGCCCAAGGGCACCTGGACCGACTACTGGACCGGGCGCACCTACCAGGGCCCCACCACGGTCAACGGCTACTCCGCGCCGCTGGACACCCTGCCGCTGTTCGTCAAGGGCGGCTCGATCGTGCCGATGTGGCCCGAGGGCACGCTGTCCTGGGAGAACCGGGACCGCACCCGGCTCGACTACGACCTCTACCCGCAGGGCGACTCCTCCTACACCCTGTACGAGGACGACGGCGTCACCCGCGGCTTCGCCGCCGGCGCCTCGGCCACCCAGCGGGTGGACGTCCGCGCCCACGGGCCGGTCACCGTGGTCAAGGTCGGTGCCAGCGTGGGGAGTTACACCGGCAAGCCGGCCGAGCGGGGGTACCGCTTCACCGTGCACGGCAAGCCCGCCCCGCGCCTGGTCGTCACGCAGGGCGGACCGCTGCCCCGGCTGGACTCCGCGGCGGCGCTCGACTCGGCCGCCTCGGGCTGGTACTACGACGCCGCGACCGGGGTCACCCAGGTCAGGACGCCCGCCGTCGCCACCGACCACGGCTTCTCCGTCGAACTGATCCACGGCGGCCGCTGACCGGCCGGACGCCGCAGGGCCCCCTCGCGAACCGCCGCGAGGGGGCGCTGCGGCGTTCCGGAGCCGCTGTGTCCGGGGCATTCCCCGGCCCGCCCCCGTCCCGTAGCGTGGCGGGGGTGAACGCGAACCCGTCCACCCCCGCCCGGTACGACGCCGTGATCGTCGGCGGCGGCCACAACGGGCTGGTGGCCGCCGCCTACCTCGCCCGGGCCGGACGCCGGGTCCTGCTGCTCGAACGGCTGCCCCGGGTCGGCGGGGCCGCCGTCTCCACCCGGGCGTTCCCCGGCGTGGACGCCCGGCTGTCGCGCTACTCCTACCTGGTCAGCCTGCTGCCGCGGAAGATCGTCCAGGAGCTGGGCCTGCGGCTCGACCTGCGGCGCCGCCGGATCGCCTCGTACACGCCCACCGTCCGGGACGGGAAGCCCACCGGCCTGCTGGTGGACGCCGCCGACCCCGGCCGGACCGGGGAGGCGTTCCGGGCGCTCACCGGAACCGACCGGGAGTGGGAGGCCTGGCAGCGCTTCTACGGCATGACCGGACAGGTCGCCCGACGGGTCTTCCCGACCCTCACCGAGCCGCTGCCCGCACGCGCCGAACTGCGCCGGCGGATCGCCGACGACGCCGCCTGGACCGCCCTGTTCGAACGGCCGCTGGGCGAGACGATCGAACGGACCTTCAGCGACGACCTGGTCCGCGGGATCGCCCTGACGGACGCACTGATCGGTACCTTCACCCACGCCCACGACCCCTCGCTCCGGCAGAACCGCTGCTTCCTCTACCACGTGATCGGCAACGGGACGGGCGACTGGGACGTCCCGGTCGGCGGCATGGGCGCGGTGACGGACGCGCTGGCCGAGGCGGCCCTGGCCGCCGGCGCGGAGATCCGTACCGGGTGCGAGGTCACCGCCATCGCCACCGACGGCCACGGCGACGCCGAGGTGACGTACCGTCACCAAAACGGCGAGGCCACGGCGGCGGGCCGCCGGGTGCTGGTCAACGCCGCCCCGGCCACCCTGGCCCGCCTCCTCGGCGAGGAACCCGGGCCGGCGCCCGAGGGCGCCCAGCTGAAGGTCAACCTGGTGCTGCGCCGGCTGCCGCGGCTCCGGGACACCGGCGCGGACCCCCGGGAGGCCTTCGCGGGCACCTTCCACATCGCCGAGGGCTACCGGCAGTTGGAGACCGCCTACGCCGAGGCGGCGGCCGGCCGGATGCCCTCCGCGCCCCCGTCGGAGATCTACTGCCACACCTTCACCGACCCCACCATCCTGGGCCCCGAAGCCGTCCGCCAGGGCCTCCAGACGCTGACCCTGTTCGGCCTGCACATGCCCGCACGGCTGTTCACCGACCCGGCCGCCAAGGAGCGCGCCCTGGCGGCCAGTCTGGCCCAACTGGACGAGGTGCTGGCCGAACCGATCGCCGACTGCCTCGCGCCGGACGCCACCGGCCGGCCCTGTGTGGAGGCCAGGACCCCGCTCGACCTGGAACGGGAGATCGGCCTGCCCGGCGGCCACATCTTCCACCGGGACCTCTCCTTCCCGTTCGCGACCGGGCCCGTGGACGGCCCCGCCGCCCGCTGGGGCGTGGCGACGGCCCACCCGAACGTCCTGCTGTGCGGCGCGGGCGCCGTCCGCGGCGGCGGAGTCAGCGGCATCCCCGGCCACAACGCCGCCCGGGCCGCCCTCGAAGCCCTCTCCGGTTAGCCCCGGTCGGCGTCGGCCCCGGCGATGACCTCGGCGGTGGTCTTCAGGTCGTGCAGCCACCCGTCGAGGCCCTGGCGCAGGATCCCGGTCGCGGTGGGAACGTCCGCGTCGACCTGGGGCCCGGTGTGGGTCTCCTCGGTGCTCACCCGGACGCCGCCCTTGACCTCGGTGAAGTTCCACACGTGGACGCCGTCGATGTGCAGCCCTTCGGCGACGGCGGGGCCCGTCCAGCGGATGCAGGACTCCCGCTTGAGCTGCTGGACGGTCGAGGTGATGTCCAGGCTGGTGGCGGTGGTCGCGGGGTTGGGCGGGAGCGGGGTCGTCCACCGGAACGCCGAACCCGGGCGCAGGCGGCCGTGGTCGAGGCGCTCCGCGCTCGCGACGGGGCCCTGCCAGGACGGCCAGCGCTCCACGTCGGTCTGCAGCTTCCAGATGGTGTGCAGCGGCGCGTGGACCACCGTCTCGGCCCGGTAGCGGACCTGGGCCCGGGGATCGACGCCCTGGCCGCGGCAGGTCAGGGAGGTGCCGGGGTGCGAGGTGGCGGCCCCGGCGGGCGCGGCCGCGGTGCCGAGGAGGCTGACGACGAGCGGGACGGCGAACAGGGCGGCGCGGACGCCGGTGCTGCGGGTGCCGGACATGGGATTCCCCTTGATCGAGTGTCAGTTGGTGGGCGGGCGTTGCCTGTCGGGCTGCGTGCGAGGCTGCGGCAGCCCCGCACGCGATAGATGCTTGCGCGTTCGTTAGAAGTTATAACGCGAATCCCCGTAAGAGGTCAACAGCTTTCGTGGCACCCTCTAACCAGGGGCCGGGCGACGGGCGGCCGAGCGCCCCAAACTCTCCTTATGGGACGGAACGTGTCGAACCCGGGACCCTACGTGACCTTCGCCCTGCCCCAGGTCGACGCACCACCGCGCCACCGGGCCATAAGTCCTGCTTGGCGAGGGGCCTATGAACCGTCGTTGGACGCGGCGGCGCGATCGGCTCGATGTTGGCCGCATGACGTCTCCCGCTGCGTCCGACGCGGCCGCCGTGAACCAGAGCAGGACCCCGCACGAGATCGCCGTGGTGGGCGCAGGCGCCGCCGGCACCCTCACGGCGCTGCGCCTGCTCCACCACGCGGCCGCCGGGAGACCCGCACCGGCCCGGATCTGGCTCATCGACCCCGGGCCCGCAGGCCCGGGGCTGGCGTTCGGTACCGACGCGCCGCACCACCTGCTGAACGTCCCGGCCGGCCGGATGAGCGCCCACCGGGACGACCCCGGCCACTTCGTGCGCTGGCTCGGCGACCGCGGCGGCGAGCACGACTTCGTCCCCCGGCGCCTCTTCGGCCGCTACCTCGCCGAGAGCCTGGCAGCGGCTGCCTCCGGCCCCGGCACCCCCGACCTGGTCCGAGTGCCCGACCGCGTCGTCGCCCTCACCCACCGGCCCCGGGCGACCACCCCGCCGCTGCGCCTGTGGCTGCACGACGGGCCACCGCTCGACGTCGACGCGGCGGTGCTGGCCCTGGGCAACTTCGCACCCGGCCAAGCCTGGGCACCGCCGGCGCTGCGCGACTCCGGGCGGTTCCTGGCCGACCCCTGGGCACCCGGCGCCCTCGCGGCCGTCCCCGAGGACCGCGACGTCCTGCTCGTCGGCACCGGCCTGACCATGGTCGACATGGCGCTCAGCCTGCAACGCCCCGGACGCGTCGTCCACGCCCTGTCCCGGCACGGCCTGGTCCCCCGACCGCACGCCGCCACCCCGCTCACCACCCCGGCCGCACCGGCCGTCCCGCAGCTCGACGCCCGTGCGGGGCTGCCCGCGCTGCGCCGGGCGGTACTGTGCCAGATCGCCCGCTGCCGCCGCGTCCACGGCGACTGGCGGGCCGGGGTCGACAGCCTCCGCCCCCTCACCAGCGCCCTGTGGCAGCAGCTCTCACCCGCCGACCAGGCCCGGCTGCTGGCCCGGGACCTCCGGCTCTGGGAGACCCACCGCCACCGGATCCCGCCGGTCAGCGCCAGGGCCCTGCGCACCGCCGTCGACGCGGGCCTGGTCAGCATCGGCCGGGGCACCGTGGCCGATGCCAAGACCACCGCGGACGGCCCCGGCGAGGTCGGCGAGGTCATCGACGTCCGGCTGGACGACGGCCGCGCGCTGCGGGTGGGGGCGGTGCTGAACTGCACCGGCTCCGAGGCCGAACTCACCCGGGTCGACGACCCGCTGATCACCGACCTGCTCACCACCGGCCTCGGCTCCCCCGCCCCCGTCGGCGGCGGCTTCGACACCGCCGCCGACGGCCGGCTCCTCCCCGCGGGCGGCCGGGCTCCGGCGCCGCTGTGGACGCTGGGCTCGCTGCGGCGCGGCAACCTGCTGGAGACGACCGCCATCCCGGAGATCCGCTGCCAGGCCGACGACCTCGCCCTGCTGCTGGGCCGCAGCGCGGCGGGAGCGCCGAACGGAGCGGTACCGGCCCGCTGAGCGGGCGTGCACGTCAGCGGCCCGCGGCGCGACCGGACGCGCCGCGGGCCGGGCCGCACCCGGCCGGGCCCGGTCAGGCCTGGCCGGTCGTCGAGAGCGCCACCACCTTCGTCACCGAGCCGTCGTCCCCGAGGACGTCGCGCAGGTGCCGGAAGCCCAGCCGTCGACACATCGCCAGGCTCGGGGCGTTCTCCGCACCCACCATGCCGTAGACCTCCTTGAGCCCCAACTCGTCGGCGGCGTAACGGATCAGTCCGCGGACCACCTCGGTGCCCAGGCCCCGGCCCCAGAACTCCGGGGCGAGGGCGGTGACCAGCTCGTGGCCGTCGACGTTCCCGGTCTTCTTCACCTCGGCGTGGCCCGCGTACCTCCCGTCCAGCCACAGGCCCCACACGTCGAAGATCCGCTGCGGGTACACGTCGGTCAGGATCGCGCGGAACAGCGCGCGGATCTGCGGCTCGGGCACCAGGTCCTGGCCCATCCAGCTGCACACGTCAGCGTTGCGGAGGAGGGAGACGAAGGCGTCCTCGTCCTCGGCCCGGTAGGGGATGAACTCCAGGTGTTCGGTGCGCAGCGAAGGGGTCACGGTCAGCTCCTCGGGGTTGTCGTGGGACGGAAGTGCTGCGACCGGTCAGGATCCGGCGCTCTCCATGCGCTCGCGCAGGCTCCGCGGCCGCATGTCGGTCCACACCTCGTCGACGTAGGCGGTGCACTCCGCCTCGGTGCCCTCCTGGCCGACGGGCTGCCAGCCGGCGGGCACGTCGAGGTCGACCGGCCAGAGGGAGTACTGCTCCTCGTCGTTGCGCAGCACCTGGTAGCGGGTGTTCTCGTCCATGTCGTACTCCTTCGTCGTTGTCGGGTTTCCAGCGGTGGTCTTGCGCGGTGGTCTGACAGCAGGGGGTTCAGCGGCGGGTGGTCGTCGGTGGGTGGGCGGCCGTCACCGTCCTCCCCGGGCGTGCCGGGCGATGTGCCGCAGCGCCACGGCGAACTCCTCGGCCGCCCGGCGCACGGTCGCCGTGTCGTGGAGGGCGGGGCGGTGGTGCCAGGTGAAGGCGAGGCGCCCGTGCTGCGCCGCGCCCACCACCTCCACCGGATGCGAGCCGCCGTCGCGGGGGTCGTGGTCCTGCCCGAAGGAGCCGTGCTCGGCGCGGACCAGGCCGTCGCCGGCGGTCTCGGGCCGCGCGTCCCACTGGCCGAGGTAGTTGAAGACCACCTGGCCGTGCGCGCCGGCGGCGAGGCGCTCGCGGACCTCGGGCGGGCCGAAGGTGCGCAGGGCGCCGAAGCCCAGCCCGTTGCCCGGCACGGCGCGCAGCTGGCGGCGGACCGACTTCACCAGGGCGCGCCAGTCGCGGTCCGGGCCGAGGTCATCGGGGTCGGGGACGTGGAAGGTGACCGGGTGCATGGTGGTGAACCAGCCGACCGTGCGGGACAGGTCCACGCCCTCCACGACGTCCTCCCGGCCGTGCCCCTCCAGGTCCAGCCGGATCCGCTCGTGGCCGGTCCAGCGGGCCAGTGCCAGGGCCAGGGCGGTCAGCAGCACGTCGTTGACGCGGGTGCGGTAGGCCGCCGGGGCCGCGCGCAGCAGTGCCTCGGTGTCCTCCTCGTCCAGTTCGACGGTGACCGTCGCGGTCTCGGCGGCACCGGGTTCGACGGTCCCGGGCTCGGCCGCACCGGGGTCAGCGGCACCCGGGTCAGCGGCACCCGGGTCAGCGGCACCGGGGTCAGCGGGACCGGGCACGGCGGGTCGGCCGGGCAGGGCCTCGGCGGCGCTCACCGCCTCGTCCCAGTAGGGCAGTTCGTGGTCCAGGCCGCCGTCGGCGACATGGGCCGCGAGCCGGAGCGCCCAGTCCCGGTAGGAGGTGCCGCGCTCCCCCAGCGTGATCGCCGTGCCCAGGGCGGCCTGCCGGTAGGCGCTCTCCAGGTCGTCGCGCAGCAGGCGCCAGGAGACGGCGTCGACGACCAGGTGGTGGGCGACCAGCAGCAGGAGCGCCGGGCGGTCCGGGGCGCCGGTGAACAGGGCCGCCCGCAGCAGCGGGCCCCGGGCCAGGTCGAAGCCGGCGTGCAGTTCGTCGGCCGCCTTGGCCATGGCCGCGTCGGCGACCTCGGCGCTCTGCCCGGTCAGGTCGTACCGGACGAGGACGTCCTCGGCGGGGGCCGGCGGCGGGTTGAACTGGTGCCAGCCCGTCTCGTCGTGGGTGAAACGCAGCCGCAGGGCGTCGTGGTGTTCGAGCAGGGCGTCCAGCGCGGCCCGCAGTGCCCGCGGGTCGGGGTCGGCGCCGAGTTCGAGCAGGGTCGACTGGTTGAAGTGGTGGTGGGCGGCGCGCGGGGTGGCCAGGAACCACTCCTGGATGGGGGTGAGCGGCACGTCCCCGGTGACCGGGCCGTCGTCCTCGCGGTCGGGGGCGGTGCGCACCACGGTGGCCAGTTCGGCCACCGTCTGGTGGGTGAAGAGCTCCCGGGTGGCGAGGTACAGGCCGTCCCGGCGCAGCCTGGACACCACCTGCATGCTGAGGATGGAGTCGCCGCCGAGCAGGAAGAAGTTGTCGTCGGCGCCGACCTCCTCGATGCCCAGGACGTCGGCCCAGATCCGGGCGATCCGGCGTTCGGTGTCGGTGCCCGGCTCCCGGCGCGGACCGGCCGCGGCCTGCACGGGCCCGGGTTCGGGCAGGGCCCGCCGGTCGAGCTTGCCGTTCGGGGTGAGCGGCAGCCGTTCCAGCGGGACGAACACCGACGGGACGAGGTGCGGCGGCAGCAACCCGGCCAGGTGGGCGCGCAGTTCGGCGGCGGGCAGGCCCGCAGTGGCCCCATCGTCGTCGCCCTCCGGTGCGGCACCGCCCGCTCCGGCCCCGACCGCCGGGACGACGTAGGCGACCAGCCGGCCGGCCCCGGAGCCCGCACCGCTCCCGGGGGCGTCGGCGCGCACGGTGACGACGGCGTCGCGCACCAGGGGGCTGCGGCGCAGCGCGCTCTCGATCTCGCCCGGTTCGATCCGGAAGCCGCGCAGCTTGATCTGGTCGTCGACGCGGCCGGCGAAGCGCAGTTCGCCGTCGGCGTCCCGGTGGGCGAGGTCGCCGGTGCGGTACATCCGCTCGCCCGGTGCGCCGAAGGGGTCGGCGAGGAACCGCCCGGCCGTCAGTCCCGGGCGGCCGAGGTAGCCGCGGGCGAGGCCGGGGCCGGCCAGCCAGAGCTCTCCGGTCACGCCGGGCGGCACCGGCCGCAGGGCGGCGTCCAGGACGTAGCTGCGGGCGGCGCCGCCGGGGCGGCCGATCGCCGGTGCGCCGGTGCCCGGCGACAGCGGGCCGGTCCAGGTGGCGACCACGGTGGCCTCGGTGGGGCCGTAGGAGTTGATCATCCGACGGCCGGGGGCCCAGGTGTCGACCAGATCGGCCGGGCAGGCCTCCGCCCCGACGACCAGGGTGCGCAGGGCGGGCAGGGTCGCGGCCGTCGCCGGGTCCACGGTGGCCAGGGCCGCCGGGGGGATCAGGGCGTGGGTGATGCGCCGTTCGGCCAGGACCTCGGCCAGCCGCTCGCCGACGAGCGGCCCTTCCTCCCCCGTGACCAGGGTGGCCCCGCTGAGCAGGGAGACGCACAGTTCCAGGACGGAGGCGTCGAAGCTGGGCGAGGCGAACTGGAGCACCCTGGCCCCGGGGCCGGCGGCGTACTGCTCGGCGGCGGCCTCCGCGAAGGCGGCGAGTCCGGCGTGGGTCACCAGGACGCCCTTGGGCGTGCCGGTCGATCCGGAGGTGTAGATGACGTAGGCCGGGTGTCCGGGGGTGAGCGGGGTGGCGCGGTCGGCGTCGGTGGGCGCGGTCTCGCGGTCGGTGGCGCGGTCGGCGTCGGTGGGCGGGGTCTGTGGCCCGTCGGCGGACCACACCTCAGCCGGGTCGTCGAGCACCAGGTGGGCGCCCGCGTCGCGCACCATGAACTCCCGCCTGGGCGCCGGGTAGTCCGGGTCCACCGGGAGGAAGGCGCCGCCGGCCTTGGCGACGGCGAGCTGGGCCACCACCGCCGCCGCCGAGCGGGGCAGGGCGAGGGCGACCAGCCGCTCCGGCCCCACGCCGCGCCGGATGAGCCGGTGGGCCAGCCGGTTGGCCACCCGCTCCACCTCGGCATAGCTCAGCTCGCGGCCGCCGTCGAGCAGCGCCACCGCGTCGGGGGTGCGGGCGGCCCGGCGCTCGAAGAGTTCGGCCAGGGTCGCCTCGGGGACGGGGCGGAAGGTGCCGCGCGCCCGGTCCAGTTCGGCGGCCAGCTGGTCGCCACCGGCGAGCGGCAGCGTGCCGATGGCGCGATCCGGGTCCTCGGCGACGGCGGTGAGCAGGGTGGCGAGCTGCCCGGCCATCCGCTCGGCCGTGGCCGGGTCGAACAGGTCGGTGTTGTAGGTGATCAGGCCGTGCAGCGCGCCGGAGTCGGCCTCCGCGAACTCCAGCGCGAGGTCGAAGGCCGCCTGCGTGGTGTCGGTCTCGACGTCGGTCACGTGCAGGCCCGGGAGGTCGAGGTCGGCGGCCGGGGTGTTCTGGAGGACGACCAGGGCCTGGAAGAGCGGGCTGCGGCTGGTGTCGCGCACCGGCTGCACCTCGTCGACCACGCGCTCGAACGGCACGTCCTGGTGGGCGAAGGCGTCCCGGACGGTCTGCCGGACCGCGCCGAGGAAGTCGCCGAAGGGCTGCGCGGGTTCCACCCGCGAGCGCAGCACCAGGGTGTTGACGAAGAAGCCGACGAGGCTCTGGGTCTCCGCCTGCTCGCGGCCTGAGGTGACGGTGCCGACGGCGATGTCCTGGTCGCCGCCGAGCCGGGCGAGGTAGGCCTGCGCGGCGGCGACCAGGGTGGTGAACAGGGTGGCGCCGCGCTCCCGGCCGACCCGGGCCAGTCGGCGGGCCGTGTCGGCGGGCAGCTCCAGGCGGGCGGTGGCCCCGTTGGTGGTGCGCACGGCGGGCCGAGGCCGGTCGGTGGGCAGGCGCAGCGTCGAGACGTCGGCCAACTGCTCCTTCCAGTAGGCGAGTTGGTCGGCCCCGGCGGCTCCGACCGTGCGCTGCCAGTGCGCGTAGTCGGCGTACTGCACCGGCAGCGGCGCCAACCGGCTCTCCCCGGAGCCGAGTTCGGCGCGGTAGAGGTGGGCCAGATCGGTGAGCAGGACGGCGGTCGACCAGCCGTCGGTGACGATGTGGTGCAGGGTCAGGGCCAGCACGTGGTCGCCCTCGGCCAGCCGCACCAGGGCGGTGCGCAGCAGCGGTCCGCGGCGCAGGTCGAAGGGGCGGGCCCGCTCGGCGGCGAGCAGGCCGCGCAGGGCCTCCGCCCGAGGCTGCGCCGGCCGGCCGGACAGGTCGTGCAGCGGCAGCGGCACGTCCTGCGGCGGGTGGACGAGCTGGACGCCGTGGCCGTCGACGCTGTCGAAGGTGGTGCGCAGCGACTCGTGCCGGGCCGCGAGGGCGCGCAGTGCCGCGCCGAGGGCGTCGGTGTCCAGGACGCCGCGCAGGCGCAGCGCGAGCGCGGTGACGTACTCGGCGCCGCCGGGCGCGAACTCCTCCAGGAACCACAGGCGTTGCTGGGCGTAGGACATCGGCGCGGCGCCGTCGCGGGCGACCGGGAGGACGGGCGGGCGCCCCGGGCTTCCCGGGCTTCCCGGGCGGCCCTGCTCCTCGGTGAGCAGGCGGGCCAGGCCGGCCGGTGTGGGGTGGTCGAAGACGGCGCGGGGGGTGAGGTCGGCGCCGAAGGCCTCGGCCAGGCGGGCGACGAGCCGGATGCTGAGGATCGAGTCGCCGCCCAGCTCGAAGAAGCCGTCCTCCACGCCGGGCGGCCGGATGCCCAGGACGTCCCCGAAGACCTCGGCGGTGCGGCGTTCGGCCTCGGTGCGCGGCTCGATCCGCGCGCGGCGTCCGCTCCCGTGCTCCTCGTCCGGCGCCGGGAGGGCCGCCCGGTCGACCTTGCCGTTGCGGCTCAGCGGGAGGGCGGCGAGCGGGACGAAGGCGGCGGGGACGAGGTAGTCGGGCAGCGCGCGGGCGGCGAAGGCCCGCAGTTCCCCGGGTTCGGCGCCCGCCGGGCCGACCACGTAGGCCACCAGGCGCCGGGCGCCGGGCCGGTCCTCGCGGGTGACCACGGCGACGTCGGTGACCTGGGGGTGGCGGGCGAGTGCGGCCTCCACCTCGCCGGGTTCGACCCGGAAGCCGCGGATCTTCACCTGGTCGTCCGCGCGGCCCAGGAACTCGACGGTGCCGTCCGGGCGCCGCCTCGCCAGGTCGCCGGTGCGGTACATCCGGGCGCCGGGCGGGCCGGAGGGGTCGGCGAGGAAGCGGGCCGCGGTCTCGCCGGGCCGGCCCAGGTAGCCGCGGGCCACGCCCTCGCCGGCGACGTACAGTTCGCCCGCGCAGCCCGGCGGGACGGGCCGCAGGCGCCGGTCGAGGACGTGGACGCGGCGGTCGTCCAGGGGGTGGCCGATCGGCAGGGTGTCGGGCACCGCCGCCGCCTCCGCGACGGCGAAGGCGGTGGCGAAGGTCGTGGTCTCGGTGGGCCCGTAGCCGTCCACCACGGTCAGCCCGGGGCAGGCCGCCAGGACGCGGCGCACCGCGGCGGCGGGCACCACGTCCCCGCCGGTCCACAGCGTGCGCAGGCCCGCGAAGCAGTCCGGCGCGTCCTGGGCGAGCAGCCGGAAGAGCCCGGCGGTGAGCCACAGCGCCGTCGGCCCGTCCGGTCCGGCGAGCCGCCGCAGCAGGGCGGCGTCCACCGGCCCGTCGGGGGCGACGAGCACGCAGCCGCCGCCCAGCAGCGGCGCCCAGACCTCGAAGGTGGCGGCGTCGAAGGCGACCGGCGAGTGCAGCAGCACCCGTGCGCAGCGGCCGTCGGCGAAGCGGCTGTCGGTGGCGAGCGAGGCCACGTCGCGGTGCCGTACCGCCACCGCCTTGGGCACCCCGGTGGAGCCCGAGGTGAACATCACGTACGCCAGCCGGTCGGGGTCGGCGGGCGGCAGGGCCGCCGCCACCGGCCCGGCCGCGCCGGTGCGCGCGGCGGTGACCTGCTCGGCGGTGAGCCGCAGGGCGGCGCCGACCTGGTCGAGCAGGGCGCGGCGGCGCTCCTCGGGGGCCCGGAGGTCGACGGGCAGGTAGGCACCGCCCGCCTTGAGGACGGCCAGCTGGGCGGCGACGAGTTCGGCGGAGCGGTCCATCAGCAGCGCCACCCGGTCTTCGGGGGCCAGGCCGTCGGCCAGCAGCCGGGCCGCCAGGCGGTCGGACCAGTCGTCGAGTTGGCGGTAGGTCAGCTCGCGGTCGCCGTCGCGCACGGCGGGCGCGCCGGGGGTGCGCCGGACCTGCTCGGCGAAGACCTGGAGCGGGCTGCGCGGCGCCACCGGGCGGGCGGTTCCGTGCCAGGAGGCCAGCTGCTCCCGGTCGGCGGGGGTGAGCCGGTCCAGCTCGGCGAGGTCGCCGTCGAGGCCGTCGGCGAGGGCGGTGAGCAGCAGGACCAGGCGGTCGGCCGCGCCGTGGGCCGTCCGGTGGTCGAAGAGCGCGGGGTCGTAGGCCAGGTCGAAGCCGAGCCGCTCGGCCAGGTGGGCGCGCAGGCACCAGGGGAAGGTGGTGGCGTCGTCGGCGCGCACCTCGACCACCCGCACCCCGGTCCGGTCGGCGGCCGACTCGTCGACGGGGTAGTTCTCGAAGACCGCCATGCTGTCGAACAGCGGCTCCCCGGCGGGCAGGTCGCTCAGGGCCTGGACGCGTGGTAGTGCCAGGTGGTCGAAGCGGCGGCCGTCGCTCTGGCGTTCCTGGAGCTCCCGCAGCCAGGGCAGCACGCCGCCCGAGGGGATCGGGACCCTGGTCGGCACGGTGTTGATGAACAGGCCGATCATCGACTCGACGCCGGGCAGTTCGGCCGGGCGCCCGGACACGGTGGTGCCGAAGACCACGTCGTCGCCGCCGCTGTAGCGGGCCAGCAGCAGCGCCCAGGCGCCCTCCACCACGGTGTTGACGGTCAGTCCGGCGGCCGCGGCGTTCTCGCGCAGCCGCCGGGAGAGCGTCTCGTCCAGTTCGCGGCGGGCCGCGGCGCTGGAGCGGGCGCGGTGGGCCCGCGTCGGCGGGCGGTCGTACGGCAGCGGGGTCCGGCCGGTGAACCCGGCCAGCAGGCCGCGCCAGTGGGCCTCGGCCGCCTCCTCGTCCCGCTCGTGCAGCCAGCCCAGGAAGTCCGCGAACGGCCGTCGGACCGGCCGGGGCGCCTGCGGGCCGCCGGTCAGCGCGGCGTACTCCTCGCACACCTCGGTGAGCAGTTGTCCGGTGCTCCAGCCGTCCAGGATCAGGTGGTGGGTGGACCACAGCAGCAGGACCTCGTCGCCGGGCAGCGCGGCCAGGGTCAGCCGGGTGAGCGGCGCGGTGGCGAGGTCCATCCCGGCGGCGCGCTCCTCGGCGAGCAGCCGCTCCGTCCGGTCGGCGCGCTGCCCGGGCGTCAGGTCGCGCCAGTCGAGCCGGCGGACGGGCAGTGCGGCATGCCGCGCGACCACCTGGACGGGGTGCGGCAGGCCCCGCCAGTGAACACTGGAACGCAGTGCCGGGGTGCGGTCGGCGACCTGCTGCCAGGCCTCGGCGAAGGCCCGCGGGTCGGCCACGCCGGCCAGGCGCACCGCGATCCGGTCCACGTAGGCGCCGTCGGCGTCGACGAGCCCGTGGAAGAGCATGCCGGACTGCAGCGGCGTCAGCGGGAGCACGTCGTCGGTCTCGCGCCCGTCGCCGACGAGCCGGTCCAGCCGGTCCTGGTCGAGGCCGGCGAGCGGGAAGTCCGACGGGGTGCGGCCGCCGGCGTCCGGGCGGGCGCAGTGCGCTGCCAGCTCGCGCAGCGCGGCGCCCATCTCCTCGGCGAGCCCGCGGACGGTGGCCTCGTCGTAGACGGCGGCGGGGTAGGTCCACGCCAGTTCGAGGCGGCCGTCCTGGACCGCGCCGATGATGTCCAGCAGGTAGGGGCGGGGCTCGTCGGGGTCGGTGTCGCGACCGGCCGGGGGCAGCGCGCCGCGGACCAGGCCGTCGGCGCCGCCGCGGGTGTCCCACTGGCCGTGGTAGTTGAAGCCGATCTGCGGCGCCGCCGAGCCGGTCAGCGGGCCGTCCGGCCGCAGGTGGCGCAGCGCGCCGTGGCTGAGTCCGCGCAGCGGGACGGCGCGCAGTTGCTCCTTGACCGAGCGCAGGGTGTCGTGCCATCCGGCGTCGGGGTCGACGCGCAGGGCGAGCGGGAACTCGGCGGTGAACCAGCCCACCGTCCGGGAGAGGTCCAGGTCCTCGAACAGGTCCTCGCGGCCGTGCCCCTCCACTCCGACCAGCACGGTGTCCCGGCCGCACCAACGGGCCAGGGTGCGGCCCAGGGCGCTGAGCAGGACGTCGTTGACCTGGGTGCGGTAGACCTCGGGGACGCGGCGCAGCAGCGCCTCGGTGGTCCGCTCGTCCAGCGTCACCTGGACGGTGGCGGCGGTGGCGTGGGTGTTGGAGGCGCCGGCGTCAGGGGCGGGGCGGCCGGCGGGCAGGTCGGCCGGGGCCGCGCCGGTGCGCGTCCAGTGGCCGAGGTCGCCGTCCAGGGCGCCGGCGCGGGTGTGCCGCTCCAGCCGGGTGGCCCAGCGGCCGTAGGACGTGCCGGTCGGCGGCAGGGCGACGGGGGCTCCGGCGCGGGCCGTGCGGTACGCCGCTTCGAGGTCGGCCAGCAGGATGCGCCAGGAGACGCCGTCCACGGCCAGGTGGTGCACGGTGAGGACGAGTTGGCCCGGCTGCCGGGGGCTGGGGTCGAAGAACAGGGCCCGCAGCAACCGGCCGTCGACGGGGTCGAGGGAGCGCTGGGCCTCGTCGGTGGCGCGCTGGACCTGCGCCTCCGCGTCATGGCCGGCGAGGTCCGGGTGGCTGACGTCGTGCCGGGTGAAGATGCCGTCCGCCCCCTGGGGAAGCACCTCCTGGCGCCAGCCGACCTCGGTGCGGTGGAAGCGGGTGCGCAGGGCCGGGTGGTGCTCCACCAGGGCCAGCACCGCCCGGCGCAGGGCCGCCGGATCGGTGCCGGGGGCCAGTTCCAGGCGCTGGGTCATGGTGAAGCGCAGGGCGTCGCCGGGGCGGCGGCCGTCGAGGTACCAGTGCTGGATCGGGGTGAGCGGCGCCTCGCCGGGCTCGGCTTCGCCGCCTTCCTGGCGATCGGTCAGATCTCCTGCACACAGGGCGAGTTCGGCGATGTTCTGGTGCCGGAAGACGTCCTTGGTGGTGAGGGCGAGCCCGGCGGCGCGGGCGCGGGAGACGATCTGGATGCTGAGGATGGAGTCGCCGCCGAGCGCGAAGAAGTTGTCCCGGGTGCCGACGCGCTCCACGCCCAGCACCTCGGCCCAGATCGCGGCGAGCCGTTCCTCGGCTCCGGGCCGCGGTGCGACGTACGGGGTGGTGCGGTCGGGCTGGGCGGGCGGGGCGGGCAGCGCGCGCCGGTCGGTCTTGCCGCCGGTGGTCCGCGGTATTCGGGCCAGCGGGACGAACGCGACGGGCACCAGGTAGTCGGGCAGCGTCCGCCGCAGCCAGGTCCGCAGTTCCTCGGCGGTCGGCACGCGGCGGCCGGCGGGCACCGGGTAGCCGACGAGCACCGTACGGCCGGCGTGCTCGCGCGCGGCGACCGCGCAGTCGGCGACGTCCGGGTGGGCGAGCAGGGCGGCCTCCACCTCCCCGGGCTCGATCCGGAACCCGCGGACCTTGACCTGTTCGTCGGCCCGGCCCCGGAACTCCAGTTGCCCGTTCGCGTCCCAGCGGGCCAGGTCGCCGGTGCGGTACATCCGGGCCCCGGGCGGGCCGTAGGGGTCGGCGAGGAAGCGGGCGGCCGTCAGCCCGGGCCGGTTCAGGTAGCCGCGGGCCACCTGCTCCCCCGCCAGGTACAGCTCCCCCGGCATGCCGGGCGGCACCGGCCGCAGGGCGCCGTCGAGCAGGTAGGCGCCCAGGTTGCGGCCGGGGCGGCCGATGACGGGGCGCTCGGGGTGGTCCGCGCACCGGGCGTAGGCGGCGTCGACGGTGCACTCGGTGGGCCCGTACATGTTGTAGGCGGTGACGCCGAGGTCCGCGTGCGCCGCGCACAGCTCCCGCCAGACGGCGGCGGGGACGGCCTCGCCGCCGACCAGCAGCAGGCGCGGGTGGTGCGGGCCGGGGGCGAGCAGTCCGGCGGCGGTGAGTTCGCGCAGGAAGGAGGGGGTGACGTTGACCAGGTCCAGACGGCGGTCGACGACCTGGGCGCAGAACGCCTGCGGGTCCAGCCGGACGTCCTCGTCGATCAGGTGGAGCTCCTGGCCCAGTGCGAGCAGCAGCGGGCCCTCCCAGCTGGTATCGAAGGAGAAGGAGGCGCTGAGCGCGGCCCGCAGCCGCCCTCCGTCGGCGGTGTGCGGCGCGACCAGGCCCTCCTGGTGGTCCCGGCAGAGGTTGACCAGCTGGCGGTGTTCGACGACGACGCCCTTGGGGCGGCCGGTCGAGCCGGAGGTGTGGACGAGGTAGGCGGCGTGCTGCGGCAGCAGGGGGGCGGTCCGCTCGGCGTCGGTCAGGTCGTGGGCGGGCAGCGCGTCCCACGGCACCTCGCGCAGGGCCTGCCCGGTCAGCACCACCCGGGGCCGGGTGTCGTCGAGGAGGAGGGCGGCCCGGTCCTCGGGCAGGTCCGGGTCGACGAAGAGCAGGGCGGCGCCCGCCTTGAGCACCGCGAACAGCGCCACCAGCAGGTCCGAGGTGCGCGGCAGCCGGACCGCGACCACCTGCTCCGGGCCGGCGCCGAGGGCGGCGAGGTGGCGGGCGAGCCGGTTGGCCCGCGCGTTGAGGGCGGCGAAGTCGAGGGTGGCGTCCCGGGCGACCAGGGCGGTGGCGTCCGGGGTGCGGGCGGCCTGCGCCTCGAACAGGGCGGGGAAGGTGGTGTCCGGCGCGGGCAGCGGCGTGCCCCGCCCCTGCCGCAGCACCCGGCGCCGTTCGTCGGCCGTCATCAGCGGCAGCGCCCCGACGGCCGTCTCCGGCGCCTCGGCCACGGCCTCCAGCAGGGTGCCCAGCCAGCCGGCCAGGTGCTCGGCGGTCCGCGCGTCGAACAGCCCGGTGTTGTACTCCAGATAGCCGGTCAGGCCGCCGTCGCGCTCGACGAAGTCGAAGGAGAGGTCGAAGGTGGCGCCGTGGACGGGCGGGGTGACCGGCTCCACCATCAGGCCCGGCAGGTTCGGCACCTCGGCGCCGAGGTTGTGCAGGGCCACCATGACCTGGAAGAGCGGCGTGCGGCTGGTGTCGCGCTCCGGCTGGAGGGCGTCCACCAGCCGCTCGAAGGGCACCTCCTGGTGGGCGAGCGCTTCCAGGACGGTGCCGTGGGCGGCGGCCAGCAGTTCGCGGAACGACAGCTCCGGCCGGACGGCGCCGCGCAGCACCAGGGTGTTGACGAACATGCCGACCACGTCGTGGAGTTCGCCCTGCTCGCGGCCCGAGGTGACGGTGCCGACCGCGATGTCCTGCTGCCCGGACCAGCGGGCGAGCAGGACCTGGCAGGCCGCCAGGAGGGTGGTGTAGAGGGTGCCGTCGACCTCCCGGCCCCGTTCGCGCAACCGCGCGGTCAGCCCGGCGGGCAGGGTGAAGGCGACCAGCGCGCCGTCCCGGGTGCGTACGGCCGGGCGCGGCCGGTCGGTGGGCAGCTCCAGCGGGGTCAGGCCGTCCAGGGCCCGGCGCCAGTGGGCGAGGTCCGCCTCGGCGAGGTCGGTGCGCGCGCGCTGCCAGGACGCGTAGTCGGTGTAGCGCACGGGCAGCGCGGGCAGCCGTGGCGGGCGTCCCTCGCGGGCCGCCGCGTACAGCTCGCCCAGGTCGCGGCCCAGGACGCCCATCGACCAGCCGTCGGTGGCGATGTGGTGCACGGCCAGCGCGAGCACGTGCTCGTCCGCGGCCGTCCGGACCAGCCGGGCCCGCAGAAGGGGCCCGGCGGCCAGGTCGAACGGGGTGCCGGCGATCCGCTCCAGCAGCGCGTCCAGGGCCGCCGGGGGCGCCCCGGCGAGGTCCTCGCACGGCAGCTCGACCGGCTGCGGCGGGCGCACCACCTGCCGGGCGCGGCCGTCCCGCTCGGCGAAGGTGGTCCGCAGCGCCTCGTGCCGGGCGACCAGGGCGTCCAGGGCGGTGCCCAGCGCGGCCGGGTCGAGCGCTCCGCGCAGGCGCAGCACGGACAGCGAGGTGTACTCGGTGCTGCCCGGCTCGAACCGGTCGAGGAACCAGAGCCGCTGCTGGGCGTACGACAGCGGCGGCTCGGCCGCCGGGTCCGCGGCCGGGATGACCAGGGCCGACGGGCCGTCCGCCGCGCCCGGCTCGCCGAGCGAGCCGAGGGCCTCGGCCAGGTCCGCCAGCACCGGGTGGCTGAACAGCAGCCGGGGCGAGAGATCCGCCGCCCCGAAGGCCGCGCGCAGCCGGGCGGTGACCCGGACGGCGAGGATGGAGTCGCCGCCCAGGGCGAAGAAGTCGTCCTCGGCGCCGATCTCCCCGGTGTCCAGGACCTCCGTCCAGGCCGCGGCGACCAGCCGCTCGGCGCGGGTGCGGGGCGCGGTGCGCTGCCGGCCGGCGGCGAAGCCCTCCGGGCCGGGCGCGGGCAGCGCGCGCCGGTCGAGCTTGCCGTTGGGGGTGAGCGGCAGGACCGCCAGGGGGACGTACGCGGCGGGCACCAGGTAGGCGGGCAGCAGCCGTTCGAGGTGGGCGCGCAGGTCGGCGGCGGCCGGGGGGTGAGCCGCGCCGGGGCCGGCGACGACGTGGGCGACCAGTCGGCGGGTGCCGGAGGCGTCCTGGTACACGCCCACGGTGGCGGCGCCCACACCCGGGTGGGTCTGGAGGGCGGCCTCGATCTCGCCGGGTTCGATCCGGTAGCCGCGGATCTTGACCTGCTGGTCGGCGCGGCCCAGGTAGCGAAGGGTGCCGTCGGCCTGTCGGCGCGCCCGGTCGCCGGTGCGGTACATCCGGGTGCCCGGGGCCCCGAACGGGTCGGCGAGGAAGCGGGTGGCGGTCAGGCCGGGCCGGTCGAGGTAGCCGCGGGCCAGCCCCTCCCCCGCCACGTACAGCTCGCCCACGGCGCCCGGGGGCACCGGGGCCAGGTCGGTGTCGAGGACGTACAGCCGCAGGTCCTGGAGGCCGGTGCCGATCGGTGCGGGGCCGCCGGCCGCCGCGGTCGTGCGGTCCAGCGGGGCCTGGGTGACGTGCACGGTCGTCTCGGTGATGCCGTACATGTTCACCAGGCGCGGCGCGTCCTGCGGGTGGCGGTCGTACCAGTCGGCGAGGCGGCCTGCGTCCAGCGCCTCGCCGCCGAAGACCACCGTGCGCAGCGCCAGCCGGCGGGAGAGCTCGGGGTGTTCGGCGTCGGCGCGGGCCAGCGGGTGGAAGGCGGACGGGGTCTGGTTGAGGACGGTGACGCCTTCGTCGGCGAGCAGCCGCAGGAAGTCCTCCGGGGAGCGGGCGGTGTCCTCGGGCACGACGACGAGCCGGCCGCCGTGCAGCAGCGGGCCCCACAGCTCCCAGACCGAGAAGTCGAAGGTGTAGGAGTGGAACAGCGTCCAGACGTCCTCGGCGCCGAAGCCGAACACGTCCTCGGTCTGCTCGAACAGCCGCACCACGTTGGCGTGCGGCACCACGACGCCCTTGGGGCGGCCGGTGGAGCCGGAGGTGAAGATGGCGTAGGCGGGGCTGTCGGGCAGCGGGCGGTGCCCGGCGGCGAGCGGGGCGGCCGGGCCCCGGGCCAGGTCGGCGCGCAGCCGCGGGTCCGACAGGGAGAGGACGGGCACCCCGTGCTCGGACGGCCCGCCGGGTGCGTGGGTCACCAGGGCCACCGGGGCGGCGTCGCCCAGCAGTTGGGCGCGGCGTTCGGCCGGCAGGCCCGGGTCGAGCGGCAGGTAGGCCGCGCCCGTCTTGAGGACGGCGAGGACGGCCACGACCAGGTCGGCCGTGCGGGGCAGCGCGAGGGCCACGAACCGCTCGGGCCCGGCGCCGAGTCCGGCCAGCCGGTGGGCGAGCCGGCCGGCCCGCGCGTCCAGGGCGGCGTAGTCGAGGTGCTCGTCGCCGCAGGTGACGGCCTCGGCGTGCGGGGTGCGGGCGGCCTGCGCCTCGAAGAGGTCGACCAGGGTCCGGTCGGGGCGGCCCCGCACGGTGCCGTCCCACTCGGTCAGCAGCCGCCGCTCCTGCGCGGTCGTCCACTCCAGGGCGCGCAGCGGCCGGTCCAGTCCGGCGGCCAGTCCGGTGAGCAGCAGGCAGAGCCGCTCGGCGAGGGCGCGGACCGTCGCGGCGTCGAACAGCTCCGGGTCGTAGGCGAGGTCGAAGCCGAAGTGCCCGCCCTGGTAGGCGCGCAGGACGAGCGGGTAGTTGGTGGCGTCCCGGGAGGTGACCTCCACCAGGCGCACCCCGCTGTCGGCCGTGCGGGCGTCGTCGAAGGGGTAGTTCTCGAAGGCGACGATGCTGTCGAACAGCGTGCCGCCGGACGGCACGCCGCTGAAGGCGGTGAGTTCGGCGAGGGACACCGCGGCGTGGCGCCGGGCCTCGGCCTGGGCCTCCTGGAGGTCGCGCAGCCAGTCGGCGGCGGTGCGGTCGCCGTCGACCAGGACCCTGGTGGGCAGGGTGTTGATGAACATGCCGATCATCGACTCGACGCCGGGCAGTTCGTCGGGGCGTCCGGAGACGGTCGTCCCGAACAGCACGTCCGGCTCGCCGCTGTACCGGGAGAGCAGCAGGGCCCAGGCGCCCTGCACCACGGTGCCGAGGGTGAGCCCGGCCTGCCGGGCGGTGCGGGCCAGCCGCTCGGAGGCCTCCGGCGACAGGCCGGCGGTGTGCGCGAGCGCCGAGCGGGCCCGGTGGGCCTCGCGCCGGACGCGGTCGGCGGGCAGCGGGGTGGCGGTGGCGAAGCCGTCCAGGACGCCCCGCCAGTGCGCGCGGGCGGCCGCGGTGTCCTGCCCGGCCAGCCAGTGCACGTAGTCGGCGAAGGGCCGGCGCACCGCCGGTGTCGGCACGCCCCCGGTGGTGAGGGCCGCGTACTCCTCGAACACGTCGGTGAGCACCTGGGCCAGGCTCCAGCCGTCCAGGATCAGGTGGTGGGAGGTCCACAGCAGGTGCAGGCGGGCCTCGGGCAGCCGGACCAGGGTGAGCCGGGTGAGCGGCGCCGTGGCGAGGTCCAGCCCGTGGGCGAGGTCGTCCGCGCGCAGCCGGGCCAGCCGGTCGGCGCGCTCGCCCGGGTCGACCGCCCGCAGGTCCAGGTGGGTCACCGGCAGCCGGACGCCGCGGCGCACGACCTGGAGGGGGGCGGGGACGCCCTCCCACACCACCGAGGTGCGCAGGGCGGGCGTGCGGTCGGCGACCCGCTGCCAGGCCAGGGCGAAGGCGTACGGGTCGCCCACGCCCTCCAGCAGCAGGCCGGCCTGGTCCACGTAGACGTCGTCGGGGCCGCCGACCAGGCGGTGGAAGAGCATGCCCTCCTGGAGCGGGGTGAGCGGCAGCAGGTCCTCGACGTCCCGCCCGTCGCCGGCGATCCGGTCCACCCCGGCCTGGTCCAGTCCGGCCAGCGGGTAGTCGGAGGGGGTGCGGCCGCCGGCGTCGGGGCGGGCGCAGTGCTCGACGATGCCGGTCAGCGCCGCGGCCGTGGCCTGCGCCAGCGCGCGGACGGTGGCCGCCTCGTGCGCCTGGTCGCTGTAGTGCCAGGTGAGTTCCAGTTCGCCGTCGGCGACGACCGCGGAGACATCGAGCAGGTGGTCCAGGGGTTCGTCGGGGGCGAGCTCCCGGCCCGGCGCCTGGCCGGCGGGCGCGAAGTCGCCGGTCCCGGGGGCGGTCCACTGCCCGTGGTAGGTGAAGCAGACCTGCGGCAGCGGACGGTCCCTCAGGGCGTCGGCGGCGGGCGGGCCGAGCCGGGCCAGGGCCTCGTAGCTCAGGCCCCGGCGGGGTACGGCGCGCAGCCGCTCCTTGACCTGCTTGAGGGTGGCGGCCCAGTCGGGGGCGCCGGCCGGGCCGGCCGGGGCGAGGGTGACGGGGTACCGGGTGGTGAACCAGCCGACCGTCCGGGAGAGGTCGACGCCGTCGAAGAGTTCCTCGCGGCCGTGGCCCTCCAGGGCGATGGTCACCCGTTCGGTGCCCGTCCAGTCGGCGAGGGCCCGGCCCAGCGCGCTGAGCAGCACGTCGTTGACCTGGGTCCGGTAGGCCTCGGGGACTCTGCGCAGCAGGGCCTCGGTGGTGGCGCGGTCGAGTCGGGTGCGCAGGGTGCGCACGGAGGCGGCCGTGGGCGTGCCGGGGTGGTCGACGGGCAGCGGGGCCGCCGGGGCCCTGGTCTCGGCGCTCCAGTAGGGCAGGTCGTCGTCGAGGCCTCCGGCCCGGACCCGTTCGGCGAGGTGGTGGGCCCAGTCGGTGAACGGGGTGGGCTCGGGCTCCAGGTGCGGGGCGTCCCCGGCCGCCGCCTGCCGGTAGGCCTGTTCCAGGTCGGCGAGCAGCACCCGCCAGGAGACTCCGTCGACGGCCAGGTGGTGGGCGGTCAGGACGAGTTGGGGCCGGGCGTCGCCGCGGGCCCGGAACAGGACGGCGCGCAGCAGGGTGCCGGTGGCCGGGTCCAGGGCGGCGCGGGCGGCCTCGGCGGCCTCGACCCGGGCGGCTTCAGGGCCGGGGCCCGCGCCGGGGGCGGGCGGGTCGAGTCTGGTCAGCAGCCCGGTGCCCGGGTCCGCGACCGGCTCCTGGCGCCAGGTGCCCCCGGCGCGGGTGAAGCGGGTGCGCAGCGCCGGGTGGGCCGCCAGGACCGCCCGCAGCGCCTGGTCCAGGGCCGGCTCGTCGAGGTCGCGCGGCAGGTCGAGCAGCATCGACATGGTGAAGTGGCGCAGCGGGCCGTGGGCGGCGAAGAACCACTCCTGGACGGGGGTGAGCGGGGCCGGTCCGTCCGCGCGGCGCGGCCGGGGGGCCGGGGCGGCGGCCGGGCGGGCGGCGGCGACCAGGTCGGCGACGGTCTGGTGGCGGAAGACGTCCTGGGAGCCGATCCACAGGCCGGCGGCGCGGGCCCGGGAGACGGCCTGGATGCTCAGGATCGAGTCGCCGCCGAGCTCGAAGAAGTTGTCGGTGACGCCGACCCGCGCCACGCCCAGCACCTCGGCCCAGATCCCGGCGAGGGTCTCCTCCTCGGGGGTGCGCGGGGCCACGAACTCCCCTTCCCTTCCTTCGCCTTCGAGGTCGGGGGCGGGCAGCGCTCGGCGGTCCAGCTTCCCGCTGGTGGTGAGCGGCAGGGTGTCGAGCGCGGTGAACGAGGACGGCACCAGGTGGTCGGGCAGCACCCGCCGCAGGGCGGCGCGCAGGTCGGCGGACGGGCGTGCCGCGCCGTCGGCGAAGACCAGGTAGGCCGCCAGCCGGGTGTGGCCGCGCGCGTCGGGCACGGCGGCGACGGCGGCCGCGGCGACCTGCGGCAGGTCGAGCAGCGCTGCCTCGATCTCGCCGGGTTCGATCCGGTGGCCGCGCACCTTGACCTGGTCGTCGGCGCGTCCGAGGTACTCCAGGCTCCCGTCGGCCGTCCAGCGGGCCAGGTCGCCGGTGCGGTACATCCGGGCGCCGGGCGGCCCGTACGGGTCGGCGGTGAAGCGGGCGGCGGTCAGCCCCGGCCGGCCGGCGTAGCCGCGGGCGACCTGCTCGCCGGCGAGGTGGAGTTCGCCGCTCACCCCGGGCGGCACCGGCTGGAGCCGGTCGTCGAGGACGTAGGCGCGCAGGTTGGGCAGCGGGCGGCCCACCAGCGGCCGGTCACCGCCCGCGATGCGGCAGGCGAGCGCGTCGACCGTGCACTCGGTGGGGCCGTAGTAGTTGTAGGCGGCGACGTCCGGGTGCCCGGCGAGTTCGCGCCAGAGCCGGGGCCCGACGGCCTCACCGCCGAGCATCAGCACCCGGGGGCGGTGGCGCGGGTCGTCGAGCAGCCCGGCGGGCAGCAGCTGGCGCAGGTAGGAGGGGGTCAGGTCGAGGAAGTCGACGCGGTGGCGCACGACGTACTCGACCAGGGCGGCCGGGTCCATCCGGGTCGTCTCGTCGACCAGGTGCAGCGGGTGGCCGTCGGCCATCAGCAGCACGCCCTCCAGGGAGGTGTCGAAGGAGAACGAGGCGGTCAGCGCCACGCGCAGCGGCCCGCCGCCCGCGTCGGCGACGAAGCCCGCCCGGTGGGCGGCGAGCAGGTTCACCACCGCGCGGTGCGGGACGGCGACGCCCTTGGGGCGGCCGGTGGAGCCGGAGGTGTAGAGCACGTACGCGGTGTTGGAGGGGTGCAGCGGGGCGGTCCGGTCGGCGTCACCGGGGTCGGTGTCCGGGCCGGTGTCGGGCAGCGCCCGGAGCGCCTGTTCGTCCAGGACCAGGGCGGGGCGGGCGTCGTCGAGCAGGTAGCGCAGGCGCTCGGCCGGCAGGGCCGGGTCCAGGGGCAGGTAGCCGGCGCCGGCCTTCCAGACGGCGAGGATCGCCACGATCATGTCGGCGGTGCGCGGCAGCCGCAGCGCGACCAGCCGTTCGGGGCCGGCGCCGCGGGCGATGAGCTGGTGGGCGAGCCGGTTGGCGCGGGTGTCGAGCGTCGCGTAGTCGAGCCGCTCGGCTCCGGCGACCAGGGCCGGGGCGTGCGGGGTCAGGGCGGCCCTGCGCCGGAACAGCTCGGGGTAGCTGGTGTCCTCGACGGGCAGCGCGGTGGCGTTCCAGTCCCGGGTGACCTGCCGGGTCTCCCGGGGCGAGAGCAGCGGCAGGGTGCCGAGCGGTCGGTCGGGCTCGGCGGCGGCGCCGTCCAGCAGCAGCAGGAGCTGGTCGGCCATCCGGCGGGCGGTGGGCGCGTCGAAGAGGTCGGCGCGGTACTCCAGCAGGCCGGTGAGCGCCTCGCCGTCCGGGACGAACTCGACGCTGAGGTCGAAGGTGGCGGCCTGCCGGGGCACGACGACCGGGGTGAGCGCCGACCCCAGCGGGGTGGTGGCCTCGGGCGGCGCGGGGTGCAGCAGGACCAGCACGTCGAACAGCGGGTTGCGGCCCGCCTGGCGGGGTGCGCCGACCGCCTCGACGAGCCGTTCGAAGGGCGTGTCGCCGTGCGCGAGCGCGTCGTTGCCGGTCTCGGTGGCGGCCGCGAGCAGGTCGCGGAAGGATCCGGCTGGCTCCACCCGGGTGCGCAGGACGACGGTGTTGACGAAGCAGCCGACGGCCCGTTCCAGCTCGGTGCGGGAGCGCCCGGGCGTCAGGGAGCCGACGGTGACGTCCTGCTGGCCGGACCAGCGGGCCAGCAGCGCCTGGGTGGCGGCGACCAGGGCGGTGTGCAGGGTGCCGTGCCGCTCGGCCGCGAGCTCGCGCAGCCGGGCGGTGAGCGGCGCGGGGACGGTGAAGGCGTGGACGGCGCCGGGGCCGGCCTCCTCGCCGCGCCGCGGGTGGTCCAGCGGCAGCTCCGGCGGCACCGCACCGGCCAGTTTCGCCTTCCAGTGGGCCAGTTGGCCCTCCAGCCGGGCGCCGGAGAGCTGTTCGCGCTGCCACACCGCGAAGTCCGGGTACTGGACCGCCACCGGGGGCAGGTCCGGGGCGGCGCCGCGGGCCAGGGCCTCGTAGCCGGTGCACAGTTCGTCCAGGACGACGCCCATCGACCAGCCGTCGGTGACGATGTGGTGCGCCGTCACCTGCAGGACGTGCGAGCGGTCCGACTCGCGCACCAGCAGGGCGCGCAGCAGCGGCCCCTGCCGGAGGTCGAAGGGGCGGGAGTACTCCTGGAGCAGGATCGCGTCGAGGGTCTCCCCGTCGGCCGGCTCCCGGACGGGCAGCGGCACCGGCCCGGCCGACCGCACGGTCTGCACCGGGCGGCCGTCGGCCTCGTCGAAGGTGGTCCGCAGCCCCTCGTGGCGGGCCACGACGGCCGCCAGCGCCCCGGCGAGCGCCGCGCGGTCCAGCGGGCCGGTGAACCGTACGGCGACCGCGCTGTTGTAGCGGGGGTCGCCGGGGCGCAGCCGGTCCAGGAACCACAGGCGCTGCTGGACGAAGGAGGGCGGCAGCGGTCGGCTGCGGTCGGCTTGCGGGATGGACCGGTCGGCGGCGGCCCGGGCGCCGCCGGAGCGCCCGGCCAGCCGCAGGCGCAGCGCTTCGCGCAGGTCGGCGGGCAGGGCCTCGGCGCGGTCTCGCTTCGAAGGCGTCATGGTCGTCGGATCCTCACCGTTTGTCATCGTTCGTCATCGTCGGGGCCGCCGGACGCGGCGTCTTCGAGTTCGCTCAGCACCTGGTCCTCCACCAGTTCCGCCAGGGCGGCCACGGTGCGGGAGACCAGGACGTCGCGGGGGGTGAGCGTGACGCCGAAGGCATCGTTGGCGCGGGAGGCGATCAGCAGGGCCCGCATGGAGTCGCCGCCCAGCTGGAAGAAGTCGTCCGTCACGCCCACGGCCGTCCGCAGGGTCTCGGCCCAGATCTCGGCCACGGCCTCCTCGGTGGGCGTGCGGGGCGCCAGCCGGCCGGGCCGCTGCTCCTCCTCCGGTGCGGGGGCGGGCAGGGCGGCGCGGTCGGTCTTGCCGCTCGCGGTGAGCGGGAAGCGGTCGAGGACCGCGAAGGCCGAGGGGACGAGGTGGCCGGGCAGGGAGCGGGCGGCCAGGGCGCGCAGTTCGGCGCCGGTCGGCGGTTCGGCGCCGGGGGCCGCGAGCAGGTGCGCGACCAGGCGGGGCAGCCCGGGCTCGTCCTCCCGCACCGTCACCACGGCGTCCAGCACGGCCGGGTGGCGCGCCAGGACGGCCTCGACCTCGCCCGCCTCGATGCGGTGGCCGCGCAGCTTGAGCTGGTGGTCGGTGCGGCCCAGGTAGTGCAGTTCGCCCCGGTGGTCGCGGCGCACCAGGTCCCCGGTGCGGTACATCCGGGTGCCGGGCGGCCCGTACGGGTCGGCGGTGAAGCGGGCGGCGGTCAGGCCCGGCCGGCCGAGGTAGCCGCGGGCCAGGGCCGGTCCGCTCAGCCACAGTTCGCCGGTGACGCCGTCGGGCACCGGCCGGAGCCGGGCGTCGAGGACGTAGGCGCCGGTGCCGGGCAGCGGGCGGCCGATCGGCGGCGCGGCGCCGTCCGGGGCCAGCGGCGCGGACCAGGCGGCGACCACGGTGGCCTCGGTGGGACCGTAGGAGTTGACCATGCGGTGGTGCGGGGCCCAGCGGGCCACCAGGTCGGCGCCGCACGCTTCGGCGCCGACCACCAGGGTCCTGAGCGCGGGCAGCGTGCCGGGGGTGTCGGCGGGCAGGGTGGCGAGGGCGGCCGGCGGCAGCAGGGTGTGGGTGATCGCCTCCGCCCGGAGCACCTCGGCCAGTCGGGCGCCGAGCAGCGGTCCGGGCGCGGGCACCACCAGCCGGGCGCCGTGCGGCAGGGACATGCACAGTTCGAGCACGGAGGCGTCGAAGCTGGGGGTGGCGAAGGCCAGCACCCGGTCACCCGGCACGACTTGGTAGTGCTCGGCCTCGGCGGCGGCGAAGGCGGCCAGCCCGCGGTGGGTGAGGACGACGCCCTTCGGGGTGCCGGTGGAGCCGGAGGTGTAGATGACGTAGGCGGGGTCGTCCAGGTCGAGCGGGCGGATCCGGTCGGGGTCGGCGGGGCGGTGGTCGGGGGCGCCGTCCGGCGGGGCGGCCAGCAGCGCCGCGACCTCCTTGGCGTCCAGGGTGAGTGCGGGCGCCGCGTCGCGCAGCATGAACTCGACGCGCTCGTCGGGGTAGTGGGGGTCGACCGGCAGGAACGCGGCGCCGGTCTTCGCCACCGCCAGCTGGGCGAGCACCATGTCCGCCGAGCGCGGCAGCAGGAGGGCGACCACCTCGCCGGGGCCGGCGCCGCGCGCGATGAGCCGGTGCGCCAGGCGGTTGGCGTGCGCCTCGGCCTCGGCGAAGGTCAGCTCCAGCCCGGGGGCGCTCAGCGCCGGGGCGTGCGGCCGGCGGTCCACGGCGGCCTCGACCAGGGCGGGCAGGGCCGCCGGGGGCACCGGGCCGCCCGCCGGGCGGGCCGGGCCGCGCAGCAGCCGCTCGCGTTCCCCGGGCGGCAGCAGGTCGAGGTCGTCCAGGCGGGCGGTGCCGTCCGAGCCGGCCAGCGCGGCGAGGGTGTGCAGCAGCTGGGCGGCCAGTTTCTCGGCGGTGGCCCGGTCGATGTACCGGGGGTCGTGGCCGAGTTCGACGGCGAGCCGGTCGCCGGGCGAGACGACCACGGTGAGCGGGTAGTTGGTGGCCTCCCTGGCGTCCAGTTCGCGGATCAGCAGGCCGTGGGCGCCGGCCGTCGCGTCGCCGACCGGGTAGTTCTCGAAGACCACCAGGCTGTCGAACAGCGCCGTCCCGGGCGCAAGCCCGCTCAGGCCGTGCATCGCGGCCAGCGGCAGGTGGTCGAAGCGGCGGTCCTCGGCCTGCTCCTCCTGGAGCGCGCGCAGCCAGGCGGCACAGGGCTGTGAGCCGTCGACGGTGACATGGGCGGGCAGGGTGGTGATGAACAGGCCGACGATGGCGTCGGAGCCGGCCAGGTCGGCCGGGCGCCCGGAGACGGTGGTGCCGAAGCACACCCGCTGCTCCCCGCTCCACCGCGACAGCAGCAGCGCCCAGGCGCCCTGCACCAGGGTGTTGAGGGTGAGGCGGTGCCGGCGGGCGAACTCCTGGAGCCGCTCCGTCTCGGCCTCGGCCAGGAGGTGCGAGAGCCAGGCCCCGGAGCGGGCCGTGTCGTCCTGGGCGGGCTTGCGGTCGTAGGGCAGCGCCGTGGTGGTGAGGTCCGCCAGGACGCCGCGCCAGTGCTCCGTGGCGGCGGCGGTGTCGCGGGCGGCGAGCCAGCCGACGTAGTCCGCGAAGGGCCGGCGCTCGGGCAGGCCCGGCCGGTCGCCGCGGGCGAGCGCGGCGTGGGCGGCCAGGACGTCGGACAGGACGTGGAAGACGCTCCACCCGTCGAGCAGCACGTGGTGGAAGGTCCACACCACGCGCGCCGCGTCCGGCCCGAGCCGGATCAGGTCGAGCCGCAGCAGCGGGGCCCGGTCCAGGGCCAGCGGGCGGGCCCGCTGGTCGGCGAGCAGCCGCTCCAGGCGGGCTTCGCGCTCGGCTTGCGGCAGTGCGCTCCAGTCGTGTTCGGTGACCGGCAGCGTCACGTCCCGGTGGACCACCTGGAGGGGTACGGGCACGTCGCGCAGGACGACGGCGGTGCGCAGCACGGGGGTGCGGTCGACGACGTGCTGCCAGGCGGCGGCCAGCGGCCGCAGGTCGCGGGCGCCGTCCAGCACGAAGGTGATCTGCTCGACGTACAGGCCGTGTTCGGCCTCGTCCAGGCCGTGCAGCACCATGCCGGTCTGGGTGGGGGTGAGCGGCTGGATCTCCGTCACGTCCCGTCCGGTGCCGGCCAGTCGGTCGACGGCGGCCTGGTCCAGGGGGGCCAGCGGGTAGTCGGCGGGGGTGCGGCCGCCCGCGCCGGGTTCGGCGCAGTGGCGGACGATCTCCCGCAGCTCGTCCAGCAGTTCGGCGGCGAGCCGGGCGACGGTCGCGCGGTGGTGCACCGCGCGGGAGTACGACCAGGTGAACGCCAGCTTCCCGTCGCTCACCCGGCCGAGCACGTCCAGCAGGTGCGGCCGGTCCGCCGCCCGGTCCATGCCGCCGGTGAGCGGGCCGGACGGGGCGTGCAGCAGGCCGCCGGGGGCGGGGGTCCAGTCCTGCCGACCCAGGTAGTTGAAGCCGATCTGCGGCAGGTCGGGCAGCCGCCGCGGCGGGTCGGGCAGCCGGGGCTCGGCGGCGGGCCGCAGGTGGCGCAGGGCGCCGTAGCCGAGCCCGCCGCGCGGTACGGCGCGCAGGTTCTCCTTGACGGTCTTCAGGGCGGTGCCGGTGTCGGCGCCCCGGGGCATGTCCAGGGCCACGGGGTACAGCGTGGTGAACCAGCCGACGGTCCGGGAGAGGTCGACTCCGTCGAACAGCTCCTCGCGGCCGTGGCCCTCCAGGGCGACCGTCACCCGGTCCCGGCCGGTCCAGCGGGCCAGCACCCGGCCCAGGGCGCAGAGCAGGACGTCGTTGACCCGGGTGCGGTAGACCTCCGGGACGTCCTGGAGCAGCCGGCGGGTGTCCTCGGCGTCCAGGGCGAGGTCCAGCGACTCCTCGGTGGCGGCCGTGTTGGCACCGTCCAGGTCGGTCGGCAGGGCGGTCGCGGCGCCGTGCTCCAGCCCGTACCAGTGGGCGTGCTCGTCGTCGAAGCCGCCGGCCGCGGTGTGCTCGGCGAGCCGTTCGGCCCAGGCCCGGAAGGAGGTGCTCTTGGGGCCGAGGTCGGGGCGTTCGCCCGCCCGCAGCGCACGGTGGGCGGTGTCCAGGTCCTCCAGGAGCACGCGCCAGGACACCGCGTCGACCACCAGGTGGTGCGCGGCCAGCAGCAGGACGGGGTGCCGTTCGCCGTCGAAGCGGCACAGCGCGGCCCGCAGCAGCGGCCCTTCGGCCAGGTCGAAGCCCGCGGCCAGGCGCTCGGCCAGCTCGCGCAGCGTCGCCTCGCGCTCCTGCGCCGGTGCGGCGGGCAGCTCGTGGGTGCGCAGCTCCGGCAGGTCGCCGGGCGCGGTGCCGTGCTGGCGCCACCGCCCGTCGCCGAGCGGCTCGAACCGCAGGCGCAGCGCGTCGTGGTGGTCCAGGACGGCGGCGAGCGCGGCCCGCAGCAGGGGCTCCTCGGTGCCGGGGGCGAGGGTGAAGGAGACCGACTGGGTGAACTGGGCGGTGTCCCCGCCGAGGGTGTCCAGCAGCCAGTGCTGGACGGGGGTGAGCGGGGCGTCGCCGACCACGGCGCCCTGTTCGGCGGCGACCGCCGGGCTCGGCGACTCCTCGGCGGCGAGGGCGAGTTCGGCCAGGGTCTGGTGGGCGAACAGGTGCCGGGGGGTGAGTGCGAGGCCAGCCCGGCGGGCCGCCGAGACGATCTGGATGCCCAGGATCGAGTCGCCGCCGAGCGCGAAGTAGTTGTCGTCCGCGCCCACGTCGGGTACGCCGAGCACCTCGCGCCAGATCGCGGCGAGGGTGCGTTCGGCCTCGGTGCGCGGAGGCCGGGCGCCGATTGCGGCCGGGGCGGCCCACACCGGGGCGGGCAGCGCGCGGCGGTCGAGTTTGCCGGTGGCGCCGAGCGGCAGCCGGTCCAGCGGCACCACCAGTGCGGGCACCAGGTGGTCGGGGAGGGTGTGCCCGAGGAAGGCACGCCACTCGACGGGGTCGGGCAGTGCGCCGTCACGGGCCACCGCGTAGCCCACCAGGCGCCGGTGGCCGTCGTGGTCGACGACCCGGGCGGCGGCGGCCGACACCTGCGGGTGGCGGGCCATCGCGGCCTCGACCTCGCCGAGTTCGATCCGGAAGCCGCGCACCTTGACCTGGTCGTCCGCGCGGCCGAGGTAGCGGAGGTCGCCGTCGGCCGTCCAGCGCACCAGGTCCCCGGTGCGGTACATCCGGCGCCCGGGCGGGCCGAAGGGGTCGGGCAGGAACCGGGCGGCGGTCAGGCCCGGGCGGCGCAGGTAGCCGCGGGCGACGCCGGTGCCGGCCAGGTACAGCTCCCCCGGCGCGCCGACGGGCACCGGGCGCAGCCGGTCGTCCAGGACGTAGGCCCGGGCGCCGCCGACCGGGCGGCCGATCGGCGGGTCGCGGTCGGGGTCGGCGGGGTCGCAGGCGAAGGCGGTGGCGTAGACGGTGGCCTCGGTGGGGCCGTAGATGTTCAGCACCCGGCAGCCGGGGACGGCCTCGCGCAGCCGGCGCACGGTGCGGGCGGGCAGGGCCTCGCCGGCCAGGACGACGGTGTCCGCGCCGAGGTGCACGGCGTCCTCCGCGAGGAGGCCGCCCAGGGCGGAGGGCACCGCGCTGAGCAGGCCGGCCCGCCACGGCCCGGGGCGCTCGGCCAGGGCCAGCAGGTCCCGGACGAGTTCCACGCAGCCGCCGGCGAGCAGGGGCGAGAAGATCTCGAACACCGACACGTCGAAGTTGAGCGAGGTGGCGGCCACCACGTGGGCCAGGCCGTGGTCGGCGAACTCGGCGGCGGCCCAGTCGGTCAGGGCCAGGACCGAGGCGTGGGCGACCACGACGCCCTTGGGGCGGCCGGTCGAGCCGGAGGTGTGGATGACGTACGCAGGGTGCTGCGGCAGCAGGGCGCCGAGCCGTTCGTCGTCGCGCACGGCGCCGGGGCGGGCGGCGGCGAGCCGTTCGGCGCACCCCGGGTCGTCGAGCACGATCCGGGTGAACGGGCCGGCCGGCAGCCGCCCTCCGGTCTCCGCGTCGGTGACCACGGCGTCGGGCCGGACGTCCGCGAAGAGGAACGCGATCCGCTCGGCCGGGTACCCGGGGTCGACCGGCAGGTAGGCGGCGCCGCTCTTGAGCACCGCCAGCAGCGCCACGGCCAGGTCGGCGGTGCGGGGCAGCGCGAGCGCGACGAACCGCTCGGGCCCGGCGCCGGCCGCGATCAGCAGCCGGGCCAGCCGGTTGGCCCGTTCGTCGAGCTCCCGGTAGGTCAGCTGCACGTCGCCGCAGCGGACGGCCGGGGCCTCGGGCGTGCGGGCGGCCTGCCGGGCGAAGGCCTCGGGCACGGTGTCCTGCGGTGCCTCGACCGCCGCCCCGCCGAAGCGGTCGACGAGTTCGCGCCCCCGCGGCGGGTCGAGCAGCGGCAGGTGCGCCGCCGGCCGGTCGAGGCCGTCCGCCATCGCCGTCAGCAGGGTGCACAGGCCCGCCCCGAGCGCCTCGACGGTGGCGGTGTCGAAGACGGCCGGGTCGTGGTCGAGGCTGACCGCGATGGCGTCGCCGGGGGCGACCACCACGCCGAGCGGGTAGTTGGTCGGCTCCAGGACGTGCTCGGTCTCGACGCCCAGGCCGTGCCGGGTCAGCGCCTGCGCGTCGAACGGGTAGTTCTCGAAGACCACGATGCTGTCGAACAGGGCCGTGCCGCCCGGCAGTTCGCTCCAGTTCTGGAGCTGCGCCAGGGAGACGGCGTCGTAGCGGCGGGCCTCCGACTGGGCGTCCTGGAGCTCCCGCAGCCACTCCAGCAGCGAGCGGCCGGCGTCGATCCGCACCCGGGTGGGCAGCGCGTTGATGAACAGCCCGACCATCGAGGTGACGCCCGGGAGTTCGGCGGGCCGGCCGGAGACGATCGTGCCGAAGACCACGTCGTCCCCACCGCCGTAGCGGGAGAGCAGCAGCGCCCAGGCGCCCTGGAGCACGGTGTTGACGGTCAGCCCGGCCTGCCGGGCGGTGGTCCGCAGCCGCTCCGACAGGTCGTTGTCGAGGGTCACCCGCACCGATGCCGAGGACGACGCGCGGTGCGCCTCGGCCGGGCGCCGGTCGCGGGGCAGTTCGGTGGGGGCGGGGAACCCGGCCAGCGTGTCGCGCCAGTACCGCTCGACCCGCGCCGGGTCCTGCCCGGACAGCCAGCGCAGGTAGTCGGCGAAGGGGGCGCGCGCGACCGGGTTCGGCCGGCGCCCGGCGGCCAGGGCGGCGTACCGCTCGCACACCTCGTCGAAGACCTGGGCCGCGCTCCACCCGTCGAGCAGGACGTGGTGGAAGGTCCACACCACCCGCACCCGGGTCGGCGACAGCCGGACCAGGGTCAGCCGCATCAGCGGTGCGGCGGCCAGGTCGAGGCCGGCCGCCCGGTCCTCGGCGAGCAGCCGGGCGGTGTCCCGCTCGATCCGGTCGGCCGGCCGGCCGGCCCAGTCGTGGTGGGTCACCGGGACGGCGGCCCGGTGCTGGACGACCTGGAGCGGTTCGGCGGTGTCCTGCCAGGCGAGCCGGGTGCGCAGCACCGCGTTGGCGTCCACGGTCTGCTGCCAGGCGGCGGCCAGGGCGTGCGGGTCGGTGACCCCGGAGAGGACCAGCTGGACCTGGTTGACGTAGGTGTGGGCGTCCGGGTCCAGCAGGCTGTGGAAGAGCATGCCCGCCTGCATCGCCGTCAGCGGGTACACGTCCGCGACGCGGCGGCCGTCCCCGGCGATCCGGTCCACCGCCGCCTGGTCCAGCCTGGCCAGCGGGAAGTCGGCGGGGGTGCGGCCGCCGGCGCCGGGCTCGGCGCAGTGGGCGACGAGGTCCTCCAGGGCGCGCAGCATGGCGTCCGCGAGCGCGGTGACGGTCCGTTCGTGGTGCCGGCCCGCACTGTAGTACCAGCCGATCTCCAGCCGGTCGTCCTCGACCCGGGCGACGACGTCCAGCAGGTGCGGGCGCTCGGTGCCGGGCGCCTCCGCTCCGCCGAGGCCGCCGGGGACGGCGCGGACCAGGGCGGCGCCGTCGGCGGACCAGTCGAAGCGGCCCAGGTAGTTGAAGCTGATCCCGGGGGCCGGGGCGTCGGCGAGCTGCTCGTCCCGGGCGAGGTGGCGCAGCGCGCCGTAGCCGAGGCCGCGCTCCGGCACCGCCCGCAGCTGCTCCTTGACGGCCTTCAGCGCGGTGCCCCAGTCCCCGTCCGGGACGTCGAGGGCGACGGGGAAGAGCGAGGTGAACCAGCCGACCGTGCGGGACAGGTCGATGTCCTCGAACAGCTGGTCCTCGCGGCCGTGCCCCTCCAGGCCGATCGCGACGGTGCGCCGTCCGGTCCACTCGGCGAGCACCCGGCCCAGGGCGGTGAGCAGGACGTCGTCGATCCGGGTGCGGTAGACCCCGGGGACCTTGCGCAGCAGGTCCCCGGTGCGCTCGCGGTCCAGCCGGACGGTGACGGCGCGCAGGTCGGCGGCGGTGTTGCCGCCGTCGCCGTCCACCGGCAGCACGGCCGCGCAGTGCCGGGCAGCCGCCGCCCAGTGGGCGCGCCGGGACGCGAAGCCGCCGGCCGCGGTGTGCTCGCGCAGGCGGCGGGTCCACTCCCGGACGGAGGTGGTGCGGGCGGGCAGGCGCAGCGGCCGGCCCTCCACGGCCTGCCGGTAGGCGGTCTCCAGGTCCTCCAGCAGGATCCGCCAGGAGACCCCGTCGACGACCAGGTGGTGGACGGCCAGCAGCAGCCGGGCGGGCCGGGTGCCGTCGGTGGTGAACAGGCGGGCGGTGAGCAGCGGGAGGGTGTCCAGCCGGAACGCGGCGTGCGCGGCCTCGGTGGCCCGGGCCTCGGCGGCCTCGGCCGCCGCCCGGTCCAGGGCGCCGAGGTCGACGACCTCCAGCAGTTCGGGGGCGGCGGCGTCCGCGGGGGCGCAGTGCTGCTGCCAGGCGCCGTCCTCCCCGGTGGTGAAGCGGGAACGCAGGGCGTCGTGGTGGGCCCACAGGGCGGTCAGGGCGCGGCGCAGGGCCTGCGGGTCGACCTCGCCGGGAGCCTCCACCACGACGGACTGGTCGAAGGACGCGGCGTACGGCGGGTGCGGGTCGAGGAACCAGTGCTGGATGGGTGTCAGGCCCACCTCTCCGCTGACCGGTTCGGTCCCGGCGACGGTGACGGCGGTACCGGCGGCGGCGGCCAGCGCGGCGACGGTGGGGTGCCGGAACAGGTCGCGGGGGGACAGCGCGAGACCGGCGGCGCGGGCGCGGGAGACGACCTGGATGCTCAGGATCGAGTCGCCGCCGAGCAGGAAGAAGTCGTCGTCGACCCCGACCCGCTCCACGCCGAGCAGTTCCGCCCAGATCGCGGTGAGGACGCGTTCGGTGTCGGTGGTCGGGGCGCGGTGGGCGCGGTCGCCCGTCGCCGACCAGTCGGGGGCGGGCAGCCGCCGGCGGTCCACCTTGCCGTTGGCGGTCAGCGGCAGTTCGGAGACCGTGACGAAGGCCGCGGGCAGCATGTAGTCGGGCAGGTCGGCGGCCAGGTGGGCGCGCAGCGCCGTGGCGGAGGGCGGCTCGGCGCCGCCGGTCGGCACCAGGTGGGCGGCCAGCCGCTTGCGCCCCGCGTCCTCGTGGAGCGAGACGACAGCCTCCGCGACGGCCGGGTGGGCGGTGAGCCGTGCCTCGATCTCGGCGGGTTCGATGCGGAAGCCGCGGATCTTGATCTGGTCGTCCGCGCGGCCCACGAAGTGCAGTTCGCCGTCCTCGCTCCACCGGGCGGTGTCGCCGGTGCGGTACATCCGGCCGCCGGGCGGCCCGAAGGGGTCGGCGAGGTAGCGGGCGGCGGTCTCGCCGGGCCGGCCCGCGTAGCCGCGCGCGACTCCGGCGCCGGCGATGTACAACTCGCCGGTGATGCCGGGCGGTTGCGGTTGGAGGGCGCCGTCCAGCACGTACACCCGGGTGTCGTCCAGCGGGCGTCCGATCGGCAGCACGGCGGGCAGCCGGTCCCCGGGGCGGAAGGCCCGGCGGGTGGCGAAGGTGGTGGTCTCGGTCGGGCCGTAGCCGTCGACCACGGTGAGGTCGGGGCAGGCCTCCAGGACGCGGCGCACGACCGCGCCGGGCACCGCCTCGCCGCCGGTCCACACCTCCCGGGCGCCGCGCAGGCAGCCCGGGTCCTCCTGGGCGAGGAGCCGGAACAGGCCGGCGGTCAGCCACAGGCATTGCACGCCCTGCTCGGTGACGGCGCGGCGGACGGCGGCGGCGTCCAGGTCCTCCGGCGGGGCCAGTACGGCGGTGCCGCCGCGCAGCAGCGGCACCCACAGCTCGTAGGTGGCGGCGTCGAAGGCGTGCGGGGAGTGCACGAGCACCCGGTCGTGGCCGGTGAAGGCGCGGTCCAGGGCGAGCGCGGCGACGTCGCGCCGGCGCACCGCGACGCCCTTGGGGGTGCCGGTGGAACCCGAGGTGAACATCAGGTACTGGACGTTGTCGGGGTGGGGCACCGGGGCCGCGGCCGGGGCGGCCGGGCCCGGCCGGTCGGCGACGTGCGGCCGGTCGGCGACGTGCGGCCGGTCGGCGGCGTGCGGCCGGTCGGCGGCGTGCGGCCCGTCCGGCCGGTCGACGCGCAGCACCCGCTCGGCGGGGAGCAGTTCCTCGGCGGCGCTCGCCCGGTGCGCGTCGGTGAGCAGCAGGTCCGCGCCGGCCTCGGCCAGCATCAGGTGCAGCCGCTCGCGCGGCGCCCTGCCGTCCAGCGGCACGTAGACCCCGCCGGTCCGGACCAGCGCCAGCTGGGCGACGACCAGGTCGACGGAGCGGTCCATGAGCACGCCGACCGGGTGTTCGACGCCGACGCCGAGCGCGGCCAGCCGGCCCGCCAGGGCGGCGGCGCGGGCGTCGAGGTCGCGGTAGCTGAGGCGCTCGTGGCCCGCCTCCAGGGCGACGGCGTCCGGGTTGCGGCGCACCTGCTCGGCGAACAGGTCCGCGATGTCGCGCTCGGTCCGTTCGACGGCGGTGGCGTTCCAGTCCACGAGGATCCGCCGGCGCTCCCCGGCGGTCAGCAGCGGCACGCGCGCGGGCGGGCTCCCGGCGCCCCGGGGCAGTCCCGTCAGGACGGCCGTGAGCTGCCCGGCCATCCGCCGGACGGTGGCCTCGTCGAACAGCCGAGGGTCGTAGCACAGCCGCAGGGCCAGCTCCGGCCCCGGGTAGGCCAGCAGGGCGAGCGGGTAGTTGGTGGTCTCGATCCCGTCCAGGTCGCGCAGGCGCAGGCCGTGCGCGGCGGCCGCGTCGTCCTCGACCGGGTAGTTCTCGAAGACGACGATGCTGTCGAACAGGGCGGTCTGCTCGGGGAGGACGGTGGCGGCCCGCAGGCGGGTGAGCGGGACGAAGCCGTGGCGCCGGTCCTCGCCCTGCTCCCGTTGCAGCGTGCGGAGCCAGTCGAGCAGGGTGCCGTCAGCGGGCACGACCGTCCGGGTGGGCAGGGTGGTGATGAACAGGCCGGTCATCGACTCGACGCCGGGCAGCTCGGGCGGCCGCCCGGACGAGGTGGTGCCGAACACCACCTCGTCCCGGTTCGCCTGACGGCCCAGCAGGATCGCCCAGGCGCCCTGGACCAGGGTGTTCAGGGTCAGGCCGGAGCTGCGCGCGAGGCCTTCCAGCGCCCGGGTCGCGGCGGCGGGGAGGGTGAACGGCACGGCCCGGGTGGATTCCGCGCGGTGGCTCTGGCGCGGCTCGCGGTCGTACGGCAGCGGCGTCGGCTCGGCCAGCCCGGCCAGGCGCCCGCGCCAGTGCCGCTCGGCCTCCGCCGGGTCGCGCTCGCGCAGCCAGGCCACGAAGTCGCGGTAGGGCCGGCGCTCCGGCACCGTGCCGTACGGGACGGTGCCGAAGGGCTCGGTGCCGAAGGGGTCGGTGCCGGACGGCACGGTACCGGACGGGACTTCTCCCGTCTCCGGCCCGGAGCGGGCCAGCGCGGCGTGCACGGCGAACACGTCCGACAGCACCTGGAAGAGGCTCCAGCCGTCCAGGACGAGGTGGTGGAAGGACCACAGCACGCGCACCCGGGTGTCGGAGAGGCGGATGAGCAGCAGGCGCTGGAGCGGGGCCCGGGCCAGGTCCAGGCCGCGGGCCCGGTCGCGGTCCAGGAGCTCGGCCAGCCGGCCCCGGCGCTCGGACTCGGGCAGCTCGCGCCAGTCCAGGTGGGTGACCGGCACGGCCGCCCGCCGCCGCACCACCAGCAGCGGCTCGGGCACCTCCTGCCAGCGGACGTGGGCGCGCAGCACCGGGGTTCGGTCGGTGACCCACTGCCAGGCGGCGGCGAGCCGCCCCGGGTCGGGCACGCCGTCCAGGACGAAGTCCAGCTGCTGGAAGTAGGCGCCGCTGTCCTCCTCGGCCAGGCCGTGGAAGAGCATCCCGGACTGGGTCGGCGTCAGCGGGAGGACGTCCTCCACCGCGCCCGGGGCGTCGCCGGTGATCAGGTCCACGGCCGCCTGGTCGAGCCGGGCCAGCGGGAAGTCGGACGGGGTGCGCCCGGCGGCGCCCGGGCGGGCCGCGTACCGCGCGAGGTCGGCCAGCTCGGCGGCGAAGCGCCGGGCCAGGGCCTCGACGGTGTCGCGCCGGTGCACGGCGCCGGAGTAGAACCAGCTGAACTCCAGCGCGTCGCCGTCGAGCCGGCCGACCACCTCCAGGGCGTGCGGGCGCTCGACGCGCGGGTCGGCGTCCAGTTCCAGGGGCCGGAAGGTGCCGCGGTAGAGCCCGGCCGCGTCCTGCGGGAAGGACATCCGGCCGAGGTAGTTGAAGCTGATCCGCGCGGCCGGGGCGTCGGGGGCCGTGCCGGGGCGCCCCAGGTGGCGCAGGGCGTCGAATCCGAGGCCCCGTCGGGGGACGGCGCGCAGCTGCTCCTTGACCCGCTTGAGGACGCCGTCCCAGTCGGCCCCGGCGGGCACGGCCAGCGCCACGGGGTGCCGGGTGGTGAACCAGCCGACCGTGCGGCTCAGGTCGAGATCGGCGAACAACTCCTCGCGCCCGTGCCCCTCGACGTCCACCACGACCCGCTCCAGGCCGCTCGCCCCGCACAGGGCCCGGCCGAGGGCGCTCAGCAGCACGTCGTTGGCCTGGGTGCGATAGGTGTCGGGCAGGGTGCGCAGGAGGGCGGTGGTGTCGGCGGGGTCGAGGCGCACGGTGACGGAGCGGGCCGAGGCGTGGGTGTCGGCCCCCGCGAGGTCGGCCGGGAACGGGTCCGCCGGGGCGTCACCGTCCTGCGCGGGGACGGCCCGCGCCCAGTACTCCGTCTCGTCCTCGAAGCCGCCGGCCGCGGCGTGGGCGCCGAGCCGCTGGCCCCACTGCCGCAGCGGGGAGGACTTCGCCGGCAGGGCCGCCGCCCCGTCCCGGCCGTCGCGGCGGGCGCGGTAGGCCGTGTCGAGGTCCTCCGCCAGCACCCGCCAGGAGACCCCGTCGACGACCAGGTGGTGGACGGCCAGGTGCAGGACCGGCGGCTGCCCCGCACCGCGCTCGTGCAGCACGGCGCGCAGCAGCGGGCCTTCGCCGCCCAGGTCGAAGGGGCCGAAGTGCGGGGTGTCGCCGTCCGGGCCGGTGTGCCGGCCCAGGCGGATCCGGGGCGCCCGGTCGTCGATCCGCCAGCGCACGCCGGGGCCGGTACCGATCTCGCCGTCGCGGGGCTCTGCGGGGTCGGACTCTCCGGCGTCGGACTCTGCGGTACGGGGCTCTGCGGGGTCGGGCTCTGCGGGGTCGGGCTCTGCGGGGTCGGACTCTCCGGCGTCGGCCGTGAAGGCCGAGCGCAGCGCGTCGTGGTGGGCGACCACGTCGTTCAGGGCGTCCTCCAGCGCCGCCCGGTCCACGTCGGCGCCCAGCAGGAGGGAGAGCGCCTGGTTGAAGTGCCCGGCGCGCCCGGCGGCCCGGTCGAGCCACCAGCGCTGGATCGGGGTCAGGACGCCCGCCCCGGTGGCGGCCACCCGGGCGGTCACGGCCGGCCGTTCGGCGTCGTCCGCGCACCGGGCCAGCGCGGCGACCGTCTGGTGCCGGTAGAGGTCCCCGGAGGTCACCGCCAGCCCCACCTGCCGGGAGCGGGCTACCACCTGGATGCCGAGGATGGAGTCGCCGCCGAGGTCGAAGAAGTTGTCGTCCGCGCCGACCCGTTCCAGCCGCAGCACCTCCGCCCAGATGGTGGCGAGCGCCTGTTCGGCGGGGGTTCGGGGGGCGACGTGGCGTACGGCGGGCACGGCCGGCCCCGGGGCGGGCAGCCGGCTCCGGTCGAGCTTGCCGTTGGGGTTGAGCGGCAGCGCGGGCAGCGGCACGACGACCGAGGGCACCAGGTAGTCGGGCAGGGCCAGGCCGAGCGCCCGGCGCACGGCCTCGGGCTCCACCCGCCCGCCCGGGACGGGGACCACGTAGCCGACCAGGCGCCGGTTGCCCCCGCCGTCGGCGACGGTGGCAGCCGCCTCCGCCACGCCCTCGCAGCGCCGCAGCGCCTCCTCCACCTCGCCCAGTTCGATCCGGAAGCCGCGCACCTTGACCTGCTGGTCGATCCGGCCGAGGTACTCCAGGTCGCCGTCGGCGTTCCACCGCACCCGGTCTCCGGTGCGGTACATCCGCTCCCCCGGCGCGCCGTACGGGTCGGCGACGAACCGGGCGGCGGTCAGCCCGGGGCGGCCCAGGTAGCCGCGCGCCAGGCCGCCGCCCCCGAGGTACAACTCGCCGACCACGCCCGGAGGTTGCGGGCGCAGCCCGGGGTCCAGGACGTACGTCCGGGTCAGTGCGAGCGGCCTGCCGATCGGCGGCGCCTGCTCCGGCAGCCGGTCACCGGCGAACCAGGCGGTGGCGTAGACGGTGGCCTCGGTGGGGCCGTAGATGTTGGCGATCGCGCTGCCGGGCAGGGCGCGCCGCAGGTCGCCCACCGCCTGGGCGGAGAGGGCCTCGCCGGCCAGCACGACGGTGGCCGCGTCGACCGGGGCGGCGCCCCCGGCGAGCAACCGGGAGATCACCGAGGGCACGCCGCTGACCAGGCCGACGCGGCGCGGGGCCGGCTCCTCGGCGAGGGCGGCGAGGTCGGCGACCACCTCGACGCTCCCGCCCGCCAGCAGCGGGCAGAGCAGTTCGAAGACCGACACGTCGAAGTTGAGCGAGGTGGCGGCGACCACGTGGTCCAGCCCGCCGGGCCCGAACCGCTCGGCCGCCCAGCGGGCGAGGGCGACGACGCTGCGGTGGGTGATCACGACGCCCTTGGGCCGGCCGGTCGACCCCGAGGTGTAGATGACGTAGGCGGGGTGCTCCGGCAGCAGCGGCCGGAGGCGGTCGGCGTCCGTAAGGTCGGCGTCCGTGAGGTCGGCGTCCCCGGTGTCGTCGGTGTCCGCCGGGCCGGCAGCGGCCAGGCCGGTGCCGTCCTCCAGCAGCAGGACGGGCCACCCCTCGGGCAGCGCGGCCGCCGTCTCCCGGGTGGCGAGGACCAGCGCGGGCCCGGCGTCCGCCAGCATGAAGCGGATCCGCTCGGCCGGGTAGCCCGGGTCCACCGGCAGGTACGCCGCACCCGACTTGAGCACCGCCCACAGCACCGACGGCAGGTCGGCGGAGCGCGGCAGGCACAGCGCGACCAGCCGCTCGGGGCCCGCGCCCCGGGCGACCAGCAGCCGGGCGAGGCGGTTGGCCCGCCGGTTGACCTCCGCGTAGTCCCGCCGCACCGGGCCGCAGCCGACGGCGGTCCGCCCGGGCGTACGGGCCGCCTGCGCCTCGAACAGCCCGGGCAGCACGGGCGGCACGGTGTCCGGGAGGTCGCCGGCGGCGTGCGCGGGCGGGTTCCAGGAGTCGAGCAGCGTGCGCTGCTCCTCCTCGGAGAGCATGGGCAGTTCGGCGAGGATGCGCTGCGGGCCGTCCGCCATGCCCGCCAGCAGGCGGTGCAGGTGGCGCGCCATCCGGGCCACGGTCCGGGCGTCGAACAGGTCCGTGTTGTACTCCACCGTCAGCGCGCAGCCGCCGGTGTCCTCCGGGGTGAACTCCAGCACCAGGTCGAACCGGGCGGCCGGGCGGGGCAGCGGGTGGTCCTCGAAGCGCAGGCCTCCGGCGGGCGGCGGGGTGGTGGGGCTCTGCTGGACGACCATGACCTGGACCAGCGGGGTGCGGCTCGGGTCCCGGGGCGGGGCCAGTTCCTCGACCACCCGGTCGAAGGGCACCGCGGCGTGGGCGAAGGCGTCCAGCAGGGTGGTGCGCACGCTCTCCACGAACCGGTCGACGGTGGCCCGCTCGTCCACGTCGCCGCGCAGCACCACGGTGTTGACGAAGAAGCCGGTCACCTCCTCCAGCTCCCGCCGGTCGCGCCCGGTGGTGACGGTGCCGAACGCCACGTCCCGCTGGCCGGAGTAGCGCGAGAACAGCAGCGCGGACGCCCCCGCGAACAGGGTGAACAGCGTCGTACCGCGGCCCGCGGCGAGGTGCCGCAGCCGGGCCACCAGTTCGGCCGGGAGGCGGTGGCGGTGCGCCGCGCCGTTCGTCGTGCGCTGGGCGGGCCGGGGCCGGTCGGTGGGCAGTTGCAGGGGTTGCAGCTCCGCCAGGTTCCGCTTCCAGTAGGCGAGGTCCGGCGCGTCCGCTGCCCCGGCTTGGGTCCGCCGGTGCTGCTCCCAGCGCGCGAAGTCGGGGTACTGGAGGGCGGGGGCGGCGAGCGCGTCCGGTTCGCCGGAGGCCTCCGCCCGGTAGAGCGCGGCCAGTTCGCGGGTGAGGACGCCCACCGACCAGCCGTCGGTGATGATGTGGTGCTGCGCCAGCAGCAGCAGGTGCTCGTCGGCGGCGAGGCGGACCAGCAGTGCCCGGGCGAGCGGGCCGTCCGTCAGGTCGTAGGGCCGGTTCAGCTCCTCGGTCAGCAGCCGTTCGGCCGCCTCGGCGCGCTCCCCGGCCGGCCGGTCGCCGACGTCCGCGGTGCGCAGCGGCAGGGTGCCCTCCGCCGCGACGCGCTGCACGAGCTGCCCGTCGACGGTGGCGAAGGTGGTGCGCAGCGAGTCGTGCCGGGCGGCGAGTCGGCCCAGGGCCCGGCGCAGGGCCGCCGGGTCCGTCGTTCCGCGCAGCCGCAGGGCCACGCCGGTGTTGTACTCCGTCCCCCCGACGGTGAGGTCGTCGAGGAACCACAGGCGGCGCTGGGCGCTGGACAGCGGCAACGGCTCCTCGCGCGGGGCGGGCGGGATCGGCTCCGGCGGCGCGGCGGTGTGCCGCTCGTCCACCAGCGGGGCCAGGGCGGCGACGGTCCGCGCGGTGAAGACGTCCCGGAGCGTGAGCCGGACGCCCAGCCGCTCGGCGACCCGGGCCAGGGTCCGGGCGGCGAGGATCGAGTCGCCGCCCAGGTCGAAGAAGTCGTCCGCCGCGCCCACCGCGTCGACGCCGAGGACCTCGGCCCAGATGCTGGCCAGGGCGCGTTCGCGCTCGGTGCGCGGGGCGACGGGCCCGGCCGCGCCGGAGCGGGCGGGGGCGGGCAGCGCCTGCTGGTCGATCTTGTGCTGCGGGGTGAGCGGCAACGCGGCCAGGACGACCACGGCGGACGGCACCAGGTGGGCCGGCAGGGCGGCGGCCAGCGCCGCGCGCAGCTCCGCCGGGTCCGGGGCGTGCTCCGGGTCGGCGGGCGTGGCGTAGCCGACCAGGCGTTCGCGGCCCGGTTCGTCCTCCCGGACCACGACGACGGCCTGGTCGACGGCGGGGTGCGCCCGCAGGGCGGCCTCGATCTCCCCCGGCTCGATCCGGAAGCCGCGGATCTTCACCTGCCGGTCGAGCCGGCCGAGGAACTCCAGCTCCCCGTCGGCGGTCCACCGGGCGCGGTCTCCGGTGCGGTAGAGCCGGGCGCCGGGCGGGCCGAAGGGGTCGGCGACGAAGCGCCCGGCGGTCAGGCCGGGGCGGCCCAGGTAGCCGCGGGCCACGCCCTCCCCGCCGACGTACAACTCGCCGTCGGAACCCGACGGTTGGGGCCGCATGGCCGCGTCGAGCACGTACGCCCGGGTGTGCGGCAGCGCGCCGCCGATGGGGGGTGCGCCGCTGCCGGCGGCCAGCGGGCCGGTCCAGGTGGCGACGATGGTCGCCTCGGTCGGGCCGTAGGAGTTGATCATGCGCCGGCCGGGCGCCCAGCGGTCGACCAGTTCGGCGGGGCAGGCCTCGGCTCCGACGATCAGCGTGCGCAGGTGGCGGCCCGCGCCGCCGGGCACGGTGGCCAGGGCGGCCGGCGGGATGAGGGCGTGGGTGATGCGGTGCTCGTCGAGCACGGCGGCGAGTTCCTCGCCCAGCCAGGGGCCGTGCGGGGGGATCACCAGCGTGGCCCCGGCCAGGACGGAGATGAACAGTTCGAGGACGGAGGCGTCGAAGCTGGGCGAGGAGAACTGCAGCACCCGGTCTCCGGGGCGCACGGAGTAGTGCGCGCGGGCCGCCTCGGCGAAGCCGCCGATCCCCCGGTGGGTGACGATCACGCCCTTGGGCGTCCCGGTGGAGCCCGAGGTGTAGATCACGTACGCCGCGTGGTCGGTACCGGTCGGGCCCGGCAGCGCGGTACCGGTCGGGCCCGCCAGGCCGGCGTCGGGCGCGGCGGCGGTACCGGGCGTGTCCGTGCTGCCGGGCGCGTCCGCGGTGTCGGCCCGGTCCGCGGCGCTGGCCGGGTCGGCCTCCAGCAGCGCGCGGACCCGGGCCGGATCGTCCAGGACGACGGCGGGGGCGGCGTCGGCGAGCATCAGCGCCCGTCTCCCGGCGGGGTAGGCCGGATCCACGGGCAGGAAGGCGGCGCCCGTCCGGGCGACGGCCAGCTCCGCCGCGACCAGTTCCATCGAGCGCGGCAGGACCAGCGCCACCGTCCGGTCCGTCCCGGCGCCGCGCCGCGCGAGGTCGCGGGCCAGGCGCTCGACCCGGTGGGCCAGTTCCCGGTACGTCCAGCTGCGCCGGCCGTCGGTCACCGCGGGCACGTGCGGCGCGCGGGCCACCTGGGCGGCGAACAACGCGTCGAGCGTCCGGTGCGCCGGCGGCGGGGCGGCCTCGGTCCCCGGGGCGCCAGGGGTGTCGCCGGCCTGCGGCGGAGCGGACGAATGCACGGGCTGGGCAGGCCGGTCGGTCATGGCGGAAGGTCCTTCCGGACGGGGAGGAGGCGATGCGGGCGCCGGGGCAGACGGGGGCAGGCCCACGGACCCGGGAACGGGGGCCGGGGGAACGGAACGAGCGGGGGGTGAGCCCGGTGGAGCGGCGTCGGCGCGGCGGCGGACGCCGCAGGCGACGGGCAGCGGCGGCGGCCGGCGGGCGAAAGGCGCCTCAGGCGGGGTCGGCGCGACGCGCCGTGCGCCCGGACACCTGCACCCGGTCGATCACGCCGGTGGCGGGATCGCGGTGGAAGCGCCCGCCCGGCTCGGGGCGGCCGGTGTCGGGGGCGAGCAGATCGTAGGAGAGGTCGGCGAAACAGCGCAGGGGTATCGGCAGGTCTCCGTCCACGGAGAGCGTGGACGATCCGTCGCCCGCGGGCTCGACGAGGTACCGGATCGAACCGTTGCGGTAGGTGCCCGCGCACTCGGGCAGGGGGACGGGCTCGCCCGCGCCCACCGGCGCGATCGCGGCGGGCACCCGGACGCCCGCCAGTTCGGCCAGGTCGGCCGCGAGCTCGCGCCAGAGCGCGGTGGCGGCGGCGGCGTTGCCCGCGAAGGCGACCACCACTCCGCTGTCGGGGTCGGCCCGCAGGTGGCAGGAGGTCCCCATGGCGTTGCCGTCGTGGCCGCACCACAGCCGGCCGTCCTGCTGGTAGAGGGCGAGCCCCGGGCCCCAGCCGTCCGCGAGCGCACCCGGCCGGGCGCCGGGCTGCGGGCGGCGCATCTCCTCGGCGACGGCGGGGGGCAGGGCCTTGGCCCGGCCGACCAGGGCGCCGCCGAGCGCGGCGAGGTCCGCGGCGCTCGCCAGCAGGGCACCGGCCGGGGCCTCCAGCGGAGCCAGGTTCTGCCGGACCGGCCGGGCCCGGCCGGTCGCGGCGTTGAGCGCGTGCCCGGCGGCGACCGGGCGAGCGGGTGCGCTCGCGTCGACGAACACGGGCACGGTGCCGAGCGGTTCGAGCAGCAGGGCGGCCACGGCCTCGTGCCAGGGCATCCCGGTCACCGCCTCCACCAGGCGCCCGGCGGCGACGTAGCCGGCGTTGGAGTAGGAGAAGTCCGTCCCGGGCGGGAAGAGCGCGTCCCCGGCCGTGCACACGGACGACAGGTAGTGCGCCGCGGTGGTCCGGGCGGCGGCGTCGGAGTCCGGCCCGGTGGGCAGTCCGCCGGTGTGGCTGAGGAGTTGGCGAATCGTTACTGCGGGCATCCGGCGGAGCTCGGGCAGGTGATCGGCGACCCGGTCGTCGAGGTCGAGGTCGCCGTCGTCGGCGAGGAGCATCACCAGAGCGGCCGTGTAGGGCTTGGTGAGCGACCCCACCGGCACGACGCTGTCCCCGGTGAAGGGCGCACCGGTGGCGGCGTCGGCCACACCGGTGTGCAGGGCCACGACCTCCGAGCCGGTGTCCAGCACCACCTGGGCGCCGGGCACCCGGTGGGTGCGCGCGAGCGTGTCGAGCCGGTGCTGCAGTTCGCGGCGTAAGAGGAACGGCGCGCGCTCGCGGACCGGCGCGGAACTGGGGTACGGCATGGGCGGACGCTCCCGTTGACTGGTTCTCAGATGCGGGCGCGGCAAGCGTCCGCGGATGAATTCCGGATTACTGTGGAGCACGCCGTGAAATTTCCTGCCACCTGCGCTCCTCGACTCAAGACTCGTGGGAACAACGGGAATCGACGGAAGCCCTGCCGATGACGGCCGACGGGTGCGAACGGGAATCCCCGACAGCTCCCGACAGGGCGCCGCACGCACCCCAGGGGAGCCGTTCCGGGCCGCTTCGGCGCTCCCCGACCGGACGGTGCGAATGCGACCCGAATTCCACGCCGCCCAGGAACAGTGAACGGGGGAACGGTGAGCGGGAACAGTGAGCGGCGAACGGCCGACCGCCGAATGACCTCACCCCGCAGGCGGGGCCGGACAGGAATCCCGAACGCTCCAGTCGGCCGCTCCGACGGCCCTGACCTGTGCGATCGTTGCGCCCGGCATGCCTATCCCCCCTGCGATCCCTCCCCGCAACCACCGTGCGGAACCTGCCACAACCGTCGCGAGGACCGGGCAATACCTTGACGGCCCGAACGCTCGGAACGACGAACGCGGAACAGTCTTCACGGCGGGTCACCCGCTCGCAACCCCTGGCGATTGAACGGAAAGCGACTCTCCCCGGAATCGGAACCGCAAAATCGCTGGTGTGACTCCCGGCCACGCCCGGAACGCCTGATGACGGGTGTGAATTCTTTGGCCGAAACTGTGGCACCCGGATCCCCCCGGCCGCCCGGCCGGGTTTCCGCGGGGAATAGCCGAGTGATTCCCCTGACGCCTGGGGCGGTTGTGCAGGAATGCGACGGAACAGATCAGGTGCGTCGCGAGTGAATCAATGAGGGCTCTGATGCGCGTGTGCCCCGATGCGCTTGTGCCGTGGTGCGCGCGCGCCCCGTCGCGCGCGTGGCCCGGTTCGCGTCTGCCGCCCCCGGGCCACGGAAGGACCGCCGCGCTCGGCCACCCCGGGGCGCGGGGCGACCGAGCGGATCCGCCGCGCGCCGGAACGCGGGCGGGCTCGGGGCTCAGAACACCCGTCAGCCCTGCCAGGAGCTGCCGGTCGAGGGCCGGGTCGCCGTGCCACCGGTGGACGTCACCGCGCGCGACGGAGCGGACGGGGCCGACCCGGCCCCCGAACCGCTGGTCCGCACGGTCGGCGCCGACGAGGTGGTCGACGTCCCGCGCACCGGCGCGGCAGAAGTCCGCGGGGCCGACGCCCCGGACGCCGCCACCGGCCGGTCCGTCGAGGTGCGCGGCGCGGTCGCGCGGCCCTGTGCGGCCACGTCCACGGGCGCGCCGCCGCCCGATTCGACCCGCTCGATCCGCAGCACCAGGTTCCGGTCGCTGCGGTCACCGCCCCCGTCCCGGTTGCGACTGTGCACCACCTGCGTCAGCACACCCCGGACCTCCTGCCAGCGCCCCTGCACCGCGCGGATGTTGGGACACCACTCGCCCTCCCGCCGGTGCTCCAGGTCGAGCTCCCAGCGCTCGGCGTCCACAAGGTGGCTCGCACCGACCGTCCCGGGAATCTCGACCGGACGGCCACCGCGCACCGTCACCACCGCCCGCTGCGGCCACTGCCCCTCCACCGCCGTCACCGTGATCCGGCTCTGCCCCTGGTACCAGGCCATCGCTGTCCTCCCGCATCCGTCCTCGCGCCGACCGCCGTCCGCCGACCGGCCTCGGCCGATATCACGGCCGGCGCCCCCTCCCGGGTTCGAACGGCGGCTGCGGAGGTGCACGTCAGGGGGTGCGGGAGCCCGGGGGCGACGCGACCGTCGAACGGTCCTGTCGACAGATTCAGGTCAGGGCGATGGCTCGATCACCCCCCTTGTCCATAGTCATGCGCACACCTGGCATGACCGACGACCGCCGCCTCTCTGAGAGGCTCGGCTTCGTCCCGTCGCACCTCGGATTCAAACTCCAGCTCTGAGGCCGTAACGCCCTTCAGCCATTAAGCCCTAGAAATGCAGAGAACCCCCATCCGGTTTCCCGGATGGGGGTTCTCTGTGAATGATTGTTCGGCGGCGTCCTACTCTCCCACAGGGTCCCCCCTGCA